>NZ_JAJDKB010000005.1:0-91813 GCF_020589955.1 Faecalibacillus sp. TM498 | reverse complement strand
TCAAAAAGAAGTTGATTTTGATGGAACAATGACAGTAATGATTTGTACATTATAATGAGATGTTATCATTGTAGTCATGAAATAAAAGATTCTGCTTTTGCTTATAAGGGTAGACAAGAATGTAAAGAATGTCATAGTATTTATCAAATCCATTTTCCTTCAGGAGTAGGATTTATTCCTATTGTGATTGCCTTTATACCGGCTTTATATATGGTAACAATTTTAAGATATGCATTTATTGTTGGACTTGCGGTCTTTGTTATCTTTTATTGGGCCATTGATATTATTATGAATAATATTTTAATTTATTTAGGTAAATATGAAATTGAAGAAATTGAATAAAACTTGTATTTAAAAAAATAAAGAGTATCATTAAATATGTAAATAGAAACAGGGGAGCTTGTATGCAGGCTGAGAGGAAGTCATCAAACTTCGACCCTTTAACCTGATATGGATAATGCCATCGTAGGAAGTCAACATTTCGATTTTTTTACAGGAGCATGTCTCCTGTTTTTTATTTAAAAAGAAGTGTCCACATATGTGGCGGATTGAAGGGGAGCGCCTTGAATCTTGTATTAAGCGAAGGGAAGCTGTGTTCCAGCGTGAGAGGATACCACAAAGTATCGACCGAACTACCATAAAGTTATTTCATAAACGAAGTTTATGTTTTTGATGATGGGTAAGTTTGGTCATCTTCATATTTATGAAATAACTTGTAAAAAACAAGGAGAGAAAATATGTTAGAAGAAATGTTAAAAAATGTTAGAGAAAAAAGTCCACTCATTCACAATATTACAAATTATGTTACAGTCAATGATTGTGCTAATGTCGTTCTTGCGTGTGGAGCATCACCAATTATGGCAGATGATCAAGAAGAAGTTGCTGAAATTACTTCGATTTGTACAGGACTTAATATTAATATTGGAACACTTAATATGCGTACGATTGAATCAATGATCATTGCTGGGAAAAAAGCTAATGAACTGCATCATCCGATTGTCTTAGATCCTGTAGGAGTTGGAGCATCTACGTTAAGAACTCAAACAGCTTTAAAGTTATTAAAAGAAATTCAGTTTTCAGTTATTCGTGGAAATATTTCAGAAATCAAAACTTTAGCTTTAGGAAGTGGTACAACGAAGGGTGTTGATGCTAATCTTGCAGATAAAGTGACAGCAGAAAATATCCATGAAGTTGTCAGTTTTGCTCAAGAGTTTTCTAAAAAAACAGGAGCAGTTATCGCTATTACAGGAGCTATTGACTTAGTATGCAATGAAAATATTGCTTATGCAATTTATAATGGTCATGAAATGATGTCTTCGATTACAGGAACAGGATGTCAATTATCAGCACTTACGGCTTCGTTTGTTTCCGCAAATCCTGATTATTTACTTGAAGCAACAGTTGCTGCAGTATGTACCATGGGTCTTGCTGGAGAAATCGCACATGAAAGATTAACAGCGTTAGATGGTAATGCAAGTTATCGAAATTATATTATTGATGCTATTTATAATATGACTCCTAAGCAATTACAAGAAGGATCTCAATATAAAAAAATCTAACTAGATATGTGATTGCTCTAAAATAATGAAAAGAGGAAGATTATGAAAACAACAGATAAGATGTTAGAAGCAACAAAAGAACTATGGAAATCTTATAATGAACATCCTTTTGTTAAAGGAATACAAGATGGTTCATTAGATAAAGATAAATTTAAATATTATATTATGCAAGATTATCTTTATTTAAAAGAATACGCTAAAGTTTTTGCGATTGGAGTTGCTAAAGCAAAAACTTTAGAAACAGCAAATCTTTTTGCTAAATATATTGCTGTAATGAATGGTGAATTAGATGTTCATAGTGGTTATATGGGAAAATTTAATGTAAGCCAAGAAGAAATAGACGATATGAAACCATCACTTGATAATTTATCTTATACCTCTTATATGCTACGTGTTGCTTATGAAGAAGGAGAAGCAGAAATCTTGGCAGCTATATTATCTTGTGCTTATAGTTATGAAGTTATTGCGAAAAAGATTGTTGAAAATAATCCAAATTCAATCAATGATGAATTTTATGGGGATTGGATCAAAGGTTATGCTTCTAATGAGTATGCAAGTGGTAATATTATTTTAATAGAAACAATGAATCAACTTACTAAAGATTATACAAAAAAACAAATTCAACATCTTATTGATATCTTTGTAGCATGTTCAAGATATGAACTTGCATTTTGGCAAATGTCATGGGATAAAAGTTGTTAATAAAATCATAAAAAACTGATGAAACAGTTGAGCTATAAAATGTAATCTAAGGATTGATACTTATAAGTAGATGAGATCAATCCTTTTTTATAATTTAAATTATAGATTCATTTACTAATATTGGTGAAATTGAAGAAAGAATATATAAAAAATAGATGTTCAAATTGTAAAAGTATAAATATGTGACAAACTTAAAAGAAATAATGTTATAATTTGTATATAACTACGAGTTATTTACTTTATTTTATTAAGAAACACACGAAATCATTGAATAAGATAAGGTGAATACTATTTTAAGTTATTTTTAATAAGTTAAGGGAGAAAAAATAATGATAACTGGTGAAATAAAAAATAAAATTGATTCCTTATGGGATATATTTGCTGCTGGTGGATTAACAAATCCATTAGAAGTAATTGAACAAATTACCTATCTTATGTTTATAAAAGAATTGGATACTAGTGATAATAAACGAGAAAAAGAAAGCTCGATGTTAGGTTTGACTTTTAAAAGTATATTTTCAGAGAAAATATATATTGGCGAAAGATCAATTGAAGGGAAACAATTGAAATGGTCTATTTTTAGGGATTATCCAGCTAATAAGCAATATGAAATTATGCAGGAGTGGGTTTTTCCCTTTATAAAAGATTTACATGATGACAAAGATAGTGCGTATTCAAAATATATGAGCGATGCAATATTTAAACTTCCAACACCATTAGTCTTATCTAAAGTAATTGATTCTTTGGATGAGATTTATGAATTAATGGATAAAGAGGAGAAAAATATTAGTAGTAAAGAAAAAAACGTAGATATTCGAGGAGATGTTTACGAATATTTACTTAGTAAAATTGCTACTGCGGGGAGAAATGGACAATTTAGAACACCTAGACACATTATAAGAATGATGGTTGATTTAATGAAACCAACACCAGATGAATTGATTTGTGATCCTGCATGTGGTACTAGCGGATTTTTAGTTACAGCAAGTGATTACTTAAGAGAAAATTACAAAAATGACATTCTTATGAATAGACAAAAAAGAGATCATTATATGAATCATATGTTCCATGGATTTGATATGGATAGAACAATGTTGCGTATTGGAGCTATGAATATGATGACTCATGGAGTTGAATCACCTAATATTGAATATAGGGATAGCTTATCTGATCAAAATAGTGATAATGAAAAATATTCACTAATTTTAGCAAATCCACCTTTTAAAGGAACATTAGATTATGATTTAGTATCAGCTAATTTATTAAAAGTTGCTAAAACAAAGAAAACAGAACTACTATTTTTAGCATTATTTATAAGAATGTTAAAAACTGGTGGAAGATGTGCATGTATTGTTCCAGACGGTGTATTATTTGGTTCAAGTAAAGCACATAAAGCAATAAGAAAGACAATAATTGAAGATAATAGATTAGAAGCTGTTATTTCAATGCCTTCAGGAGTCTTTAAGCCTTATGCAGGAGTTTCTACTGGAATTTTAATTTTCACCAAAACAGGTCATGGTGGAACTGATAATGTATGGTTTTATGACATGAAAGCAGATGGCTTTTCATTAGATGATAAACGTTCAGAAGTTAAAGAAAATGACATACCAGATATTATAGAAAGATTTAATAATTTAGATAAAGAAGTTGATAGAAAAAGAACAGAACAAAGTTTCTTTGTTCCAATAGAAGAAATCAAAGAAAATGACTATGATTTATCAATTAATAAATATAAAGAAGTTATTTATGAAAAAATAGAATATAGACCAAGTAAAGAAATACTTGGTGATATTGCAAGTTTGAATCAAGAAATTGATAAATGTATTAAGGAATTACAGTCTTTACTAGAAGACTAGGAAGGAGTTAAATCCAAATGCTAAATTTGGATTTGTAGGGATGATGGATGCTGAAAATGTAAGATTAGGAGAGATATGTACTATACAATATGGTTTTGCGTTTAATTCAAAAAAATTTACTGAAGATGATTCAAAAATTCCATTAATTAGAATTCGAGATGTTAAACGTGGCTTTTCAAATACCTATTATGATGGTCCATTTTCATCAGAATATTTGGTTCATAAAGGTGACTTATTAGTAGGAATGGATGGAGAGTTTAATATTGCTAGGTGGAAATCGCAGGATGCATTATTAAATCAACGAGTTTGTAAAATTGTAGCTAATTCAAATGTAGATGAAGAGTATTTAAGATTTTATTTAAAAAGAGCTTTAAAAGATATTGAAAATAAGACATCCTTTGTTACTGTGAAACACTTATCTGCAAAAAAATTAAGTAATTTGGTTATTAAATTACCTAAAAAAAATATCCAAATTTCTATTTCTAAACAACTTTCATTTTTAGAAAGTTTAATTCATAATTTTAACGAAGAAAACGTATTATTTGATGAATTAGTTAAAGCCCGATTTGTCGAGATGTTTGGGGATCCTTTAATAAATGAAAAAGGTTGGAAAATAAGAAAATTAAAAAACATTAGTAATAAAATTGGTTCGGGTGCAACACCGAAAGGTGGAAAAGAAGTGTACATTCATAATGGTATATCATTAATTAGAAGTATGAATGTTTACAACAATAGATTTGAATATAAAGAACTGGCACATATTACGGATGAACAGGCAAAAAAATTATCGAATGTAAAAGTAGAAAAAAATGATATTTTATTAAATATTACTGGTGCATCTGTTGCTAGGTGTTATATTGTTCCTATTGATATTTTACCAGCAAGGGTTAATCAACATGTTTGTATAATACGCTGTAAAGAAATAATACATCCAATTTTTTTGCATGGTGTTATTACAAATAAGGAATATCAAAATCATTTGCTTAAGCTAGCTGGAACGGGAGCTACTAGAGAAGCAATTAATAAACAGCAAATAGAATCGTTGGATGTTATTTTTCCACCAATTGAACTTCAAAATCAGTTTGCAGACTTCGTAAAAGAAGTCGATAAATCAAGATTAGAAGTTCAAAAATCACTAAAAAAAACACAGGAATTATTCGATAGTTTAATGCAAAAATATTTTGGATAACATTTAAAATTAAATAATAGAAAAAGGGTAGTAGATGATGTTGGTAACGGAGGTTACTAACATGAAAGAATCTATTATAAAAGAAATTGAACAAAAGTTATTACGTTATTTAGATAACGCACAAATGGAAATATTGCATAAAACATTAACTCAATGCTTAGATAATGTTGATATTTCAATAAAAAATGAAAATTTTGAAGAGATATTTGATTATTCAAATACTGAATTAATTGAAAAGTTTATTTCATCTAAAGAAATTGAGGGCTGTTCTGTTAGAACGATTAAATACTATAAATCAACACTTGAAATGTTAGATAATCGCACAGATAAACATTTTACGCATATGACAACTGATCATTTGAGAAAATATCTAACAGATTATCAAAAGAAAAATAATTGTTCAAAAGTAAGTATTGACAATATTAGAAGAAATTTAAGTAGTTTCTTCTCATGGCTTGAAGAAGAAAATTATATTCTTAAAAGTCCAATGAAAAGAATACATAAAATAAAAACGGATAAGGTTGTTAAAGAAACATTATCTGATGAGACATTAGAACGTTTAAGAGATAATTGTGATAACATAAGAGATTTAGCTATTATTGATCTGCTTGCTTCTACGGGTATGAGAGTAGGAGAGTTAGTAAAAATAAACATAAATGATATTGATTTTGAAAATAGAGAATGTATTGTTTTTGGTAAAGGGAATAAGGAAAGACCTGTTTATTTTGATGCAAGAACAAAAATTCATTTAAAAAACTATATAAATAGTAGATCTGATGATAATCCTGCGTTATTTGTATCTCTAGATAAACCATATAATAGATTACAAATAAGTGGAGTCGAAATAAGATTACGAAATTTGGGTAAACGACTTGGTATTAATAAAGTTCATCCTCATAAGTTTAGAAGAACGGTTGCTACAAAAGCTATTGATAAGGGAATGCCTATAGAACAAGTACAAAATTTATTAGGACATTCTCAAATTGATACCACTATGCATTATGCTATGGTTAATCAAAATAATGTAAAAGAGTCGCATAGAAAATATGTAGCTTAGTGCTAAATTTGGATTTGTAGGTGTGTATGGAATACAAATTAGAGGAATTTATTACATATGAGCAACCCGCAAAATATATTGTTGAAAGTGATCAATATAATGATTCTTATGATATTCCCGTATTAACTGCTGGGCAGACATTTATTTTAGGGTATACAAATGAACAAGATAATATTTTTGATAATCTTCCGGTTATTATTTTTGATGATTTTACTACATCAGTTCAATATGTCGATTTTCCTTTTAAAGTAAAGTCTTCAGCAATGAAATTATTAAAAAATACTAGTAAATCAAATTTAAAATATTGTTATTACATGCTTAAATATTTTCAAAAACAGCCAGAAAACCACAAACGACAATGGATTTCGTCTACATCTCAAATAAAAATTGATTTACCTAATATAGATAATCAATCAAAAATTGTTGAAAAATTGGATTTTGTACAAGAGATAATTGCTAAATACAAAAGGCAGTTAAATATGTTAGATGAATTAGTTAAAGCCCGATTTGTCGAGATGTTTGGGGATATAATTTCTAATGATAAGAACTGGAATTCCAAACCTTTAAAGGAATTATGTGATATATCTCGAGGTGCTTCACCACGTCCTATTTCGGATTATCTTGGTGGGACAATTCCTTGGATTAAAATTGGAGATGCAACAATTGGCGATAGTATATATATAAATTCGACAAAGGAACATATAATAAAAGAAGGAGTAAGAAAAAGCCGATTTATAAAAAAAGGAAGCTTAATTTTTGCCAATTGTGGAGTGTCATTAGGTTTTTGCAGAATAATTAATTTTGATGGTTGTATTCACGATGGCTGGCTAGCTTTTCAAAATATTGATACTTCGTTAAATAAAATATTCTTATTAACTACAATTAATCAAATGACTGGTTATTTTAGAAAAATTGCACCAGGAGGAACACAACCAAATTTGAATACGGATATTGTAGGAAATTATATTCAAGTTGTTCCACCACTTGAACTTCAAAATCAGTTTGCAGACTTTGTAAAAGAAGTCGATAAATCAAGATTTATAATTAAAAGTATGATAAAGGAGGGTCTATTATGACAAACTTTGATTATTTGAAAAGTGAAAAGGAATTTGAAAGCTTTGTTAATATAGCTATTACGGCAGAAAAAGTATTTAACATTGATATTGGCACTTGTGTTTTTAATTGTCGGCGTGCTTTGGAAATGGCTATTAAATGGATGTATTCTGTTGATAATGATTTAGAAGTTCCTTATCAAGACTCTCTTTATAGTTTGATGCATACTGATGAGTTTAGAGATATTATTGGTGTTGATTTATGGAGAAGATTAGATTTAATTCGTAGATATGGAAATGATGCTGCTCATACTTCAAATAAGATATCAGAAAATGCAGCAAAATTATGTTTAAAAAATTTATTTTATTTTACTGATTTTATAGCTTGTTGTTATGGAAAATCTTATCAAGCAAAGGAATATGATGAAAGTCTTCTAACTAACCAAGAGTCCAAAAATATTGAAATTGAAGAAAAAGAAATAAAACTTAATGATCTTATTGAAGAAAATAAAGCATTAAAACAAGAATTAACATTAAGAAGAGAACAACAACACAGAGATTATGTTCCAAAACCTTTAGATTTATCAGAATATAAAACTCGAAAAATATATATAGATTCTATGCTTATAGATGCTGGATGGGTTGAAGGTAAAGATTGGATTAACGAGGTTGAAATGCCAGGTATGCCAAATAAGTCGGAAGTAGGTTACGCGGATTATGTTTTATATGACGATTCTCATAAACCTTTAGCAATTATAGAGGCAAAAAGGACATGTGTTAATGTGTCAAAAGGAAGACAACAAGCAGAATTATATGCTGATTTATTAGAAAAAAAATATAAAAGAAGACCCGTTATATTTTTAACGAATGGTTTTGAAATTAAAATCAATGATGGACAATATCCTGAAAGAAAAGTTTCTAGCATTTATTCAAAAAGAGATTTAGAGAAACTTTTTAATTTAAGAAGAATGAAATCTCATTTAAATTACATACAAGTTAACAAGGAAATAGCAGGAAGGTATTATCAAGAAGCTGCTATTAAAGCAGTTTGTGAAGCTTTTGATAAAAGAAATAGAAGAAAAGCTTTATTAGTTATGGCTACTGGTTCAGGAAAGACTAGAACAGTTATTGGATTAGTAGATATTTTATTACAAAATGGATGGATAAAGAACATATTATTTTTGGCAGATAGAAATTCTTTAGTTACTCAAGCTAAACGAAGTTTTAACAATATGCTTAAGGATCTTTCTAATACAAATTTAGTGGAAGAAAAAGATAATTATAATGCACATGCAGTATTTTCAACATATCAAACAATGATGGGATGTATTGATTCTATTAAAGATGAAGGAAAAAAGCTATTTACATGTGGACATTTTGATTTAATTATATGTGATGAAGCACATAGGTCCATTTATAATAAATATCGAGATGTTTTTAATTATTTTGATGCACCTATGATTGGTTTAACAGCAACACCAAAAGATGAAATTGATAAAAATACTTATGATGTTTTTGAGCTGGAAAATGGTGTTCCAACTTATGGATATGAATTAAGCCAAGCTGTTAAAGATGGATACTTAGTAGATTTTTTATCGTTAGAAACACAAGTTAAATTTATGGAAGAAGGCATAAATTGGGATGAATTAAGTGATGAAGATAAACGAATTTATGAAGATACCTTCACTGATGAAAATGGTAATTTTCCTAAAAAAATAGATTCATCTGCATTGAATAAATGGGTATTTAATAATGATACTATAAAAAAAGTTTTACAAATATTATTTAAAGATGGTTTAAAAATAGATTATGGACAAAAAATAGGAAAAACAATTATATTTGCTAAGAATCATGAACATGCTGAAAAAATTTATGACGTATTTAACAAGGAATATCCTCATTTAGCAGGATATGCAAAAGTAATAGATAATTATATTAATTATGCTCAATCAGCAATTGATGAGTTTTCTGATCCAAATAAATTACCTCAAATTGCTATATCAGTTGATATGTTGGATACTGGGATTGATGTTCCTGAAGTTTTAAATTTAGTATTCTTTAAAAAAGTCATGAGCAAGGCAAAATTTTGGCAAATGATAGGAAGAGGTACTAGATTATGTCCGTATCTTATGGATGGTAGTGATAAAAAAATATTCTATATTTTTGATTTTTGTGGCAATTTTGAATTTTTTAGAATGAATAAGGGAAATGCTTCATCAAATACTTTGCCGATTCAAGGCGCAATCTTTAATTTAAAATTTCAAATAGCATATAAATTACAAGACATTGTTTATCAAACTGAAGAGTTAATTTCATGGAGAAAAGAATTAGTAGATTATATGGTAGGAAAAGTACAGGAACTAAATAGAGACAACTTTGCTGTTCGGCAACATTTAAAATATGTTGATCTATATTCAAATCCTGATAATTACGTTACTTTGTCATATGAAGACAGTTTGATGATTAGTCAAGAATTGGCGCATTTAATTTTACCAGATGAAGATGAAATTACAGCTGTTCGATTTGATGCTTTAATGTATGAAATTGAGTTAGCATTTTTAGCTGGTAAAAAATATACAAAAGGAAGAACTGATTTAGTAAAAAAGGTAAAACGTATTTCAAAAGTATCTAATATACCTGAAATTAAAGAACAATCGGAACTTATTAATCAAATTTTACATACAACATATTTGAAAGATGCAGGCATAAATGAATTTGAATATATTAGAAAAAAATTAAGAGAGCTTATAAAATATATACCAAAGCAACATTTGAAATTTGATACTAATTTTGAAGATGATATTTTATCTAGAGAATGGCATGAATCAAATTTGGAATCAGATGATTTAAAAAATTATCGTAATAAAGTTGAATATTATATAAGAAAACATGAAATGGATAATCCTGTTATTTTAAAATTAAAAACAAACAAACCTTTGAACAAATATGATTTAAAAAATTTAGAGAATGTTTTATGGGGTGAATTAGGTACTAAAGAACAATATTATTCAGAATATGGAGAAAAACCATTAGGAGAATTTGTAAGAGAAATTGTTGGTTTGGATATGAATTCTGCTAAAGAAGCTTTTTCATTATACTTGAATGATACTAATTTATCGGAAAATCAAATATATTTTGTTAATCAAATTATAGAATATATTGTTAGGAATGGTGTCTTAAAAGATTTATCTGTTTTGCAAGAATCTCCATTTATAGATAAGGGAACAGTTGTTGATCTTTTTGGAAATGATATTGCTGTTTGGCAAGGAATTTCAGGAGTTATCAATTCTATTAATCAAAATGCATTATTTGTTTGAAAATAATAATTTTTAATTAAATAGCAAAAAAATATGAAAAATATTTGATTTGGTTGTAAAAAATAGAATGATTATTTATGTGAAATTTTTTATAATAAATATCTTTCAAAAAGTCAAAATGAATTAAAACTACTATGTATGAATTAACGAGGTTTATTTAGACAAGCTTCAATTTATATTGAAAAATAACTTTTAAGTAATTTAGGTTTTGTAACGTAAGGATTAGGGAATTTTATACCCTTACTAAAGAATTTTTAGTAGATCAGTTCTTTAAAGATGAAGGAAAAATCTTTAAGAAAAACGCAAAAATATAAAAAGAAATTATATAAATAAATTTGCTAATTTAAGTAGACCGGATATTATTAGAACAATACATCGAATTGATAGTTTTACTTCGAGTTTTAACAAAATATTGGAAATATGTTTTAATGACAACAATATTTATGTTACACAAAAAGGAATAAATATTGAATATGATAAAATATATCACTTATTAATAATCAGAAAAAGAAAAAGAAGGAGAATTATTCTCCTTCATAATTTTCAACGTTATGGTAGATTTTATCTACATCATCACAAGCATTTAAAAGATTCATTAATCTTTCAAATAATTCCATATCTTCACCTTCAAGAGATACATATTCTTGAGGTGTTGTAGCGATTTCTTCTACATCAAATTCAGCATTAGGACAAGCTGCTTCAATAGCATCTTTCATTTTATATAAATCAGTTGGTGCACCAGTCAATTCAATTGAACCATCTTCATGAGTTTCAATTTCTTGACAATCGGCTTCACCTTCCATTAAAGCTTCTAAAGTTTGTTCTTCATCTAATCCTTTAAAAGTTAAAATAGAATATGTATCATATAAATAAGATACTGAACCTTCATTTCCTAATTTAGCTTTAGATTTTGTAAATGCAGGACGTACTTGAGAAATAGTACGATTAATATTATCAGTTAAGCATTTAACAATAACAGTTGAACCACTTGGACCATATCCTTCAAATGTTTTTTCTTGATAATCTTCAGTAGCTCCACTTTTTACTTTATCAACTGCACGTTTAATAACGTCAGCAGGAACTTGTTCTTTTTTAGCTTTAGCAATAATTCTTCTTAATGCTAAGTTACCATCTGGATCAGTACCACCAGCTTTAGCAGCTAAATAGATTTCTTTTCCATAACGAGAATATAATTTTGCTTTTGCTGCAGCAGTTTTTGCCATAGCAACTTTACGCACTTCATGTGCTCTACCCATAAAAAAGCCTCCTTAATTGTATGTAATCTCAATACTTGGTTATTATAGCGAATACATCGAGGTTTTTCAAGGTTTAATATAAATGACAAACGAGTTTTGTTCATGTATAATGAAAAAGCAAATGAGGGATAAAGATGGAAACAATTGTTATTATTGGAGCAGGTGCAAGTGGACTTGCATGTATGAATGAATTAGTAAAAACAAATAAATATAATATTATTGTCTTGGAACAATCTAATAAAGCAGCTAGAAAAATACTTGCTAGCGGTAATGGAAGATGTAATGTTTCAAATTTGAATATGGATATTAAGTACTATAATCATCAAGACCCTTTAATAGAAAAATTAATTAAAGAATTTGATGTCGTCAATTTTTTTAAACAATTTTCTTTAAAACTACGTTATGAAAAAAACCTTGTTTATCCATATTCACTTTCAAGTTTATCTGTTAAAAATGCTTTAATGAAAAATATGGATAATGTATCGTATATCGATAATTGTGAGGTTCTAGCAATAAAAAAAGCTAAAACATATGAAATTATTACGACTAATGGTCATTATCAAGCGGATAAAATAGTCATTGCGACAGGATCACCAGCCAGTCATTTATCAGGACAAAATAATTTAAAAATGTTAGAAAAAATGCATATTTCCACGATTCCATTTACACCAAGTCTTGTTCAAGTAAAAACAAAACCCGTTTTTAAAGCTTTAAAAGGACAAAGAGTAAAGGGAATTGCAATGCTTTATGATCAAAATCAATTGATTGAAAAACAAACAGGAGAAATCATGTTTACAGATTATGGTCTATCAGGTATTTGTGTTATGCAATTATCTAGATATTTAGAGCATTTAAAAAATCCAAAACTTGTTTTAAATTTATTGCCTGATATTGAAAAAGAAGAATTTCAACACTATGGTTTGGAAGGATTCTTTCATGAAAAAATAGTTCAGGTTTTTAAAGAAAAAAATATTGATCCTCAACATATAGAAATAAAGATTCTTGATACCATGTCAATTGAAAAAGCACAAGTTTGTCATGGAGGCGTTTCTTTAAAAGAAGTAGATGAAAATTTACAACTTAAGAAATATCCAGGCATTTATGTTTGTGGAGAAGCTTTGGATGTTGATGGTGATTGTGGAGGTTACAATTTACATTTTGCTTTTGCAAGTGGTGTACATGTGGCAAAATCGATAAAGAAATAAAAGAGTAGTAAATGTGTTTTAAATAGAAATGTTATAATGAATATATAAGTGGAAAAACTATATTTACCAAATAATAAGGAGCTAACTATGGAAAGTCAAGAAAAGCACAATATAGAATGGAAATCAGTTTGGAAAGATGAATATTTAGTTGGTATATGTGCGTTTGCCAATGCACAAGGTGGTAAATTTTTTATTGGTATAGATGATAATGGTAAAATTATTGGTGTGGAAAATTCAAAAAAATTATTAGAATCCTTACCAAGTAAAATAAGAGATGCTATGGGAATCGTAGTAGATATTAATTTATGTAAAGAAAATAATTTGGAATATATAGAAATAGATGTTCCGTCTTATCCAATAGCTATATCTTGTAAAGGAAACTATTATTTTAGAAGTGGGAGTACATCACAAAAGTTGACAGGTATTGAATTAGAAAGTTTTATTTTACGTAAAAGAGGAGCAACTTGGGATAACGTTCCACACCCATTAGTAAAAATAGAAGATTTAGATCAAAACGCTATTCAAAAGTTTAAAGAACTTGCAATTCGTAAAAAAAGAATAGATGATACGATTTTAGAAGAAGATACGGAAACATTATTAGATAAACTTCATTTGATAAATAATGGTTATCTTACAAATGCTGCCTTACTTTTGTTTTCAAAAGATCCAGAGAGATATTTTACAGGTGCTTTTATAAAAGTAGGATTTTTTGAAACAGATGCTGATTTAATTTATCAAGATGAAGTAAGAGGATCACTTTTTGAACAAATTGACAAAGTTATAGAACTTATTTTTTTTAAATATATGAAAGCTAAGATTTCATATGATGGACTTCAAAGAGTTGAAGAATACTTTGTAAGTGAAGCAAGTATGAGAGAAGCTATATTAAATGCTATTGTTCATAAACAATATGAATCTGGTGTACCAATACAAATAAGTGTTTATAAAGATAAACTCTATATTACAAATGTTGGAAAGCTTCCAGATCATTGGACAGAAGAAACTCTTTATCAAAAACATGGCTCTAAGCCCTATAATCCTAATATTGCACATGTTTTCTATTTAGCAGGACATATTGAGTCATGGGGAAGAGGTATAGAAAAAATATTTGATTCATGTATAGAAAATGATTTACCAATGCCAAAATATTATATTAATCCTACGGATATTATGATTGAATTTGATGCACCTCAAAGATTGGTGATTGATAACTTTTCAAAGGTGACTAATAGGGTGAACGATAGGGTGAACGATAGGGTGAACGATAGGGTGAACGATACAATGAATAAGATACTAGAATCCCTATATGATGATCCTGGATATACAATTACCGAACTTGCAAATATTATGAAAATGAGTAGAAAGAGTATTTCAAATAATATTAAAAAGTTAAAGGATTTAGGAATTATTGAAAGAGTTGGAAATAACAAAAAAGGATATTGGAAAATAAAGAGATAGGAGAAGGTATGTTAAAAGTAAGTAATATTGCAGTTTCTTTAGATGAAAAAGATTATGCTAAAGTTATTGCGAATACATTAAATATAAGAAAATCACAAGTAAAGAATGTAAAGATTGCTAAAAAGGCAGTCGATGCAAGAAGAAAGAATAAAGTACATTTTAATATGGGCTTTACTTTTGAATATGTCGATGAAGATCAATTATTAAAAACACATAGTAAACAAGTAAGTAAAGTTAAAGAATATCATTATGACAAGTTAACACCAAATAATCAAACAATTATGGTTGTTGGAAGTGGGCCAGCAGGATTATTCTGTGCCTATAATTTAGCGCGTAGTGGGCAAAAGGTAATCTTGATTGAACAAGGTAAATGTGTTGATGAAAGAAAAAAAGACATTGATACTTATTTAGAAACAGGTAAGTTAAATACTCAAAGTAATGTTCAATTTGGAGAAGGAGGAGCAGGAACGTTCTCTGATGGAAAGTTGACGACAGGTATTAAGGATTATCGTAAACAATTTGTATTGAATACTTTTTATGAACATGGTGCAAGTGAAGATATTCTTTATTTAAATAAACCACATTTAGGAACAGATGTTTTAATTAATGTGGTTAAAAATATCAGAAAAGATATTGAAAAATGTGGAGATGTTCGTTTTGAAACAAAATTAGTAGATATCATTATTGAAGATAATCAATTAAAAGAAGTTGTTTTAGAAAATAATGAAGGAACATATAAAGAAAAAGTAGATCAACTGGTATTGGCTATTGGTCATAGTGCGAGAAAAACATATGAAATGCTTTATCAAAAACAATTAGAAATTTCTCAAAAAGCTTTTGCAGTAGGAATGCGTATTGAACACAGTCAAGAATTTATTAATAAAAGCCAATATGGAAAATTCTATGATCATCCTGCATTAAAAGCGGCTGATTATAAATTGGCGGTGCATACAAGTCAAAAAAGAGGAGTCTATACTTTCTGTATGTGTCCTGGTGGTTATGTCATGAATGCAGCTAGTGAAGAAAAAAGACTGGTTGTTAACGGTATGTCTAATTACAAACGTGATAATAAATACGCTAATAGTGCTGTCTTAGTCAATGTGACACCTGATGATTTTGGTAGTTCACATCCTCTTGCTGGGATGTATTTTCAAAGAAAATTGGAAGAAAAAGCTTTTGAACTCGGTGGAAGTGATTATTCAATACCTGTTCAAAAAGTAGAAGATTATTTAGAAAATAAAGAAGGTATTGAAAATATTGAAACAAGTTTAAAAAGAGTTAAAAATGCTAATCTCAATGCATTACTTCCTGAAATCTTGAATATAAATTTAAAAGAAGGACTTCTTTTAATGAATAATAAGATTAATGGATTTACAAGTAATGCCACATTACTTGGTGTTGAATCAAGAAGTTCTGCACCAATCCGTTTTTATCGAGATGAAAATATGGAAAGTAATATTAAAGGGATTTATCCAATTGGCGAAGGTGCTGGATATGCTGGAGGTATTATGTCAAGTGCAATTGATGGTTTGAAATGTAGTGAGGTATTACTCAAAGGAGAGAGATAATGTGTCATTATTTGAACTTGTTGTTATTTCAATTTCATTAGCGATGGATGCTTTTACTGTTTCGATGATGTATGGTATTTCTATGCCAAAAGGAAATATTAAGAAACAAAGCTTCATTGCTTTTTATTTTGGCTTTTTTCAGGCATTGATGCCTTTTTTAGGATATCATTTAGGATGTGTATTTTCAAAAAAGATACAAGCCTATGATCATTATATCGCTTTTATCTTTTTAATGATTGTTGGCATCAATATGTTAAAAGATGCTTTTAGTGAAGAAGAAACAAATTATAATTTTAAATTATTAGATTTAACAATTCTTGCTTTTGCAACAAGTATTGATGCTTTTGCTATTGGTATGACTTTTGCTTTTTTAGAAGTAGCTATTTATCAAGCTTTATTGATTATAGGAATTATTACTTTTCTATTATGTTTGTTTGCTTTACAAATTGGACGTTATTTAAACAATAAGTTTCAAAATAAGGCACTTATTTTTGGGGGCATTGTTTTGATTTTAATTGCTTTTAAAACATTGTTGGAGCATCTCTTTTGAAAAAAGTATATAATGAAATAGGTGACAAGTATGAAAGAAGAAGAAAAAATTATAAAAAATACTATAAAGAGAACAAAAGAATATGATCGAACACTTTCTCCCTATGCTTGTAAAACAAGTGAATGCCAAAAATTAAGAAAAGAAGAAAGTGAACATGAAGAATTTGATATTCGTTGGCCTTTTGAAGAAGATATTGATCGTATTTTATATTGTAAATCTTATCAACGTTACACAGATAAAACACAGGCTCTTTCATTTTTTCAAAGTGCCCATATTTCTAAACGTTCAATCCATGTTCAATGGGTTTCACGTATTGCCAGACAAATAGGAAAAGGTTTGAATTTAAATTTAGATTTAATTGAAGCGGCTGCTTTAGGACATGATTTAGGACATGCTCCTTATGGTCATGTAGGAGAAAGAGCGTTGAATGAAAAACTACAAGAAAAAGGTTTTGGATATTTTTGTCATAATGCTAATAGTGTACGAAATATTCTTTATTTAGAAAGAAATGGGAAAGGCTATAATGTTTCTTTACAAGTCTTAGATGCTATTTTGTGTCATAATGGTGAAATGCTTTCTAAAAAATATGAACCAGATCGTAAAAAAACAAAAAAACAATTCTTACAAGAGTATCATGATTGTTGGCATAAAGAAAATGCCAGTCTTGAGTTAAAACCAATGACTTTAGAAGGATGTGTGGTTCGTATTTCAGATGTGATTTCTTATATTGGAAAAGATATTGAAGATGCTATGAGTGTAGGTATCTTACAAAAGAAAGATCTTCCTGAAAATGTAGTAAAAGTATTAGGAGATAATAATAAATCAATTATGAATAAATTAATTGGTGATTTGATGATTCATAGTTATCAAAAACCATATTTACGTTTTTCTCATGAAGTCTTTGAAGCTTTATCATCCCTACTTTCCTTTTTAGGAGAAAAAGTCCATCATCATCCTGTTCTTGAAAAAGAAAATGCTAAACTTTCAAGAATGGTTAAAGAACTCTTTGATGTTTATTTAGAAGAATTGGAAAATAATGATCAAGATTCGAATATTGTTAAGTTTAAAAATAAGATGGTAGAAAATTATCAAAATATGCCCAATCCTTTGATTGTTTCTGATTATTTATCAATGATGACGGATACTTATGTTTTAAATGATTATGAAAGAAAGTTTTTACCAATTCTTCATGGTGAAAAACTTTAATAATTATTTTATTTGGTGTAAAATATAAATATACAGGAGGGATGGCTTATGAAATTAATTATTGCTATCGTAAATTCTGATGATAGTTCATCAGTACAAGCCGCACTTACAGAAGAAGGATACTTCGTTACAAAATTATCAACAACAGGTGGATTCTTAAAGAAAGGAAATACAACATTCTTTATTGGAACAAATGATGATAAAGTTGAACATGCTGTAGGTATTATTAAAGAAAATTCTAAAAAACGTGTAGAAAAAGAACCTACTGTTCCACCTACTGAAATGGGAGAATTCTTTACTCCAATCATGGTAGATGTACTTGTTGGTGGAGCAACAGTTTTTGTATTAGATATTGAACAATTTGAAAAATTTTAGAAAAAGGACATTGTCCTTTTTTTTTAATCCTTTATAATATTTGTGGGTGAAATTATGTCTATCAAATTATTAAATGAAAAAAGAATGGATGAATTAATACAATTTATCCATCAAGAAGAAATAACAAAAGAATATTTAAAACAAAATCAAAAGATTATTTATATCAATGAAAATCAAAATATCAATGGGGTTATTATTTTTGATGTTATCAAAAATGAAATAGAACTTTGTTTAGGAACTGATGAAATTAAACAACAATTAATAGCAGTCATTAAAAAAATAGCTCTAAAAGATATCGTTTATCAAAATAAAATCATACAAATAAAAACAAAAAAACAATTTAAACACTATGAAGAAGTCTATGACTTTATTCATCAACAAAAAGATCGTGTCTATAGTTTAGATAACTTTAAAAAATATATGCAAGAATTTTATAATATCCAACATGCTTTAAAATGTATCCATGTTTGTGGAACAAATGGGAAAGGTTCGACTGTTAATTACATGAAAGAAGTTTTAAAAAAACAGGGGTATATTGTAGGAACTTTTACTTCACCAGCACTTATTTCTAGGTTGGATGTCGTACGTATCAATGATGAATGGATCAAGGAACAATTTATTGTTGATGTTGCTAATAGATATGTGGATAATTGGTTAAAGTATGAGATTTCTTTATTTGAAATAGAAGTTTTTATTTCTATTCTTTATTTTATTTATCAAGGAGTCGACTATGCTATTTATGAAGTTGGTTTGGGTGGAGAATTAGATGCAACGAATATTATTTTGCCAATGGTTTGTGTTAATACGAATATTGGTTTAGATCATATGGATTATTTAGGTGATAGCTATGAAAGTATTGCTAGAGCGAAAGCGGGAATTATTAAAGATCATGTTGATTTTATTACCGGAGAACATAAACAAGAATGTGTTGATATTTTTAGAGATACTTGTGAAAAGCGTCATAGTCATTTGATTCGTTTAGATCGTATTCATGATTTACAAGATGGTGAAAATGTTAAATATACATATAAGGATTATAATATTGTTTTAAATACACCAGCTCTTTATCAAATTGAAAATAGTGCTTTAGCATTAGAAACCTTATTATATTTAAAGAAACATCATTTTATTGAATTAGATGAATCTTCAATTGTTGAAGGTTTATTTGAAGCTAAGTGGGCAGGACGTTTTGAAATCATAAGTGAAAAACCACTGATTATTTTAGATGGGGCCCATAATCGAGAAGGTGTTGATGAACTCTATCGTTCTGCACGTAAATTACATAATTTAAAAATCATCTTTTCAGCATTAAGAGATAAAGATACGGACTATATGATTGAAAGATTATTAGATTTGACGTATGATATAACCGTCTGTGAATTTAAACATCCACGTAGTCAAAGTGCAAAATTATTAGCAGGGGACTATCCGGTAAAAATTGAACCGGACTTTAGAAAAGCTTTAGACGATATTTATTTACAAGAAGGAACATTTTTGATTACGGGATCATTGTATTTTATTTCTGAAGTAAGGAAATACTTATTACAAAAGATTCATAGCAAATAATAAAGAAGGAGGAGTCTACTTTTAGTAGCAATTGTGTACGGTTTTATATCGGAATTAACGCCCGTGGACTAGCAAGAGGACGAAGCGGGAAAGCATATGTACGGTTTTATATCGGAATTAACGCCCATGGACTAGAAAGAGGACGAAGTGGGAAAAAACATATGTACGGTTTCTTACCGGAATTAACGCCTGTGGACTTATAAGAGGACGAAGCAGGAACAATTGGTTTTTTTAAGTAGCAATCAAACGATGATTCAAATTATTTTAGGGGTTATTATTGTTTCGATTGGGATATTTGTTTTTTATAAATATCCAATGAAAAGCGATGTGCGACAAGTGACATTGGGGGCTTTATTTGTCATTCTAGCTATTATTTTAAAAAGGTTAGCTGTGATGGTACCTTTTCTTGGCTTTCCAAGTTTAAAAATTACATTAGAGGTATTACCTTTAATCGTTGCTGGTTTAACATTACAACCAGGGTATTGTTTTATAGTTTCTATTGCCACAGATTTTCTAGGTCTTGTTCTAGCAAATGCTGGAGGATTTCCATTTTTAGGATTTACTTTAAATGCGGTTTTACAAACTGAAATACCCTGTTTATTAAAGATTTATTTAAATGAAAAAAATGAAAGATTATTAGAAAGAATTGTAAAAATAGTAATGGTCATTATTTCGTTACTAGGATGTCTTTATGTTTTTAAAATCAATGAAGTTAATATTTCAGGATCTTCATATCAAGTAACATTACCAATTAAATTTACAATCTTTGTCATCATTGCAGCAATGCTTACTATTCTCTTTATTTTTATAAGATATTATAAAAATAAACTCAAAGAAAAAGATTTACGCTTATTTCATTTAAGTATTCTATCAGTTGTGGCTATTGAACTAACAGTAACGATGTTTTTAACACCATATTGGTTACAAACAATGTATGGAATACCATTCTTTGCATCACAATTTGTAAGAATTTTAAAATCATGTGTGATGATACCTGTAGGTATTATCATTGTATATACAATGAATCGAATGATTCAAAAAGTTATTAGATAAAGTTTTGGATATTGTCCAAAGCTTTTTTCTTGACTTTTTTCTTTATATGAATATTGTTAGTATACTAATAGTTAGGATGCTAACATAGGAGGTATTATGAAGACACCATTTTATTTGATGTTGTTTAAAACACAACATGCTCAAAGTAAAAAGAATCGAGAAACGATGGATGAGTATCATCTATCACCAGGACAACCTAAGGTTTTGAGGTATTTAAATGCTCATCAAGACTGTAAATTAAAAGATATTGCAGATGAATGCGATATTGAAAGTGCTACTGTCAGTAAGATGATTGATAACTTAGAGAAAAAGGAAATGTTGACAAGAGAGATCAATCCTAAAAATAAAAGAGCTTATCAATTAAATATTACAGAATATGGAAAAGAGTCTTTAAAAAAATGGAATGCTCACTGTATTGAAATTGAAAATATTTCTTTGAAAGATTTTAGTGAGGAAGAAAAGGAACAATTTGAAGATTTTTTAAATCGTATGTATAAAAATCTGACAAATAAAGAATTATAGGGGGAGTTATTTTATGATTAAACGTTTAATACCATTTGCGAAAAAATATAAAAAAGCGTTTATTCTAGCGTTTTTATGTGTTGTAGGGGAAACGATCTTTGAATTAGTTATTCCAGTATTGATGGCTAATATTATTGATATTGGAGTAGCTCAAAAAGATCAACATTATATTATTATGCAAGGTGTTTTAATGGCAGTTTGTGCTTTAATTGCTTTAGTATTAGGAATCCTTTATTCACGTTATGCGGCTGTTGCTGGTCAAGGGGTTGGTTTTGAAATAAGAAAAACTGAATTTGAAAAAGTACAAAACTTTTCTTTTTCAAATACAGATCATTTTTCAACCTCCTCTTTAATTACACGACTTACAAGTGATGTGACGATTATTCAAAATGCTATTTGTAATGGTTTTAGACCACTTGTAAGAGCACCATTTATGTTTTCAATGGCTTTATTTTTATCAATTAAGATGAATGCCAAACTTGCTTTGATTTTTATTGTCGTTGCACCTATTTTAGGAATTGGTTTATTTTTTATTGTTAAAACAGTCGGACCATTATTTCGCTTTATGCAAAGTAATGTCGATGAAGTCAATACAGTTGTTCAAGAAAACTTAATTGCGATTCGTACAGTAAAAGCTTATGTTAAAAGTGATTATGAAAACGAAAAGTTTGAAAAAATCAATCAAGAACTTAGAACTCATAGTGAAAAAGCTTTTCGTTATTCAGTACTCAACATGCCTTTATTTCAATATATGATGTATACCACAATCGTTTGTATTCTTTTCTTTGGAAGTCAAATGATCTTTGCTGGTGAAATGAAAGTTGGGCAACTTACCGGATTTTTAAGTTATGTCTTACAAATTCTAAATGCATTAATGATGATTTCAAATGTTTTCTTAATGTTGACTCGTTCACTTGCAAGTTGTAAACGTATTGTAGATGTTTTAGATGAAGTGAATAATTTACATGATCCAATTGATCCAATAATTGAAATGAATCAAGGTGAAATTGAATTTAAAAATGTTTCATTTAAATATAAAGAAAGTGCTCAAGAAAATGTTTTAAGTAATATTAATTTACATATTGAACCAGGTTCTACAGTAGGTATCTTAGGAGGAACAGGTTCAGCTAAAACAAGTTTAGTTCAATTGATTGCTCGTCTTTATGATGTAAGTGAAGGAGAAATATTGATTGATGGACATAATGTCAAAGATTATTCCTTAGAATATTTAAGAGATCAAGTAGGAATGGTTTTACAAAAAAATACTTTATTTTCTGGAACAGTGAAAGAAAATCTTTTATGGGGAAATAAAGAAGCCAGTGATGAAGAAATTAAATGGGCTTGTAAACAAGCTTGTGTGGATGAATTTATTGAAAACTTTCCAGAAGGTTATGATACGTATCTAGAACAAGGTGGTGTCAATGTTTCTGGTGGACAAAAACAACGTTTATGTATTGCTAGAGCATTATTGAAACATCCTAAAATTCTTATTTTAGATGATTCAACAAGTGCAGTTGATACAGCGACAGAAGCAAGTATTAAAGAAGCTTTAGCTTCTTTAAAAGGAACAACAAAGATTATTATAGCTCAACGTATTTCTTCACTTCAACATGCTAATCAAATCATTATCTTAGATAATGGAAAAATTCATGCAATTGGAAATCATGAAGAGTTATTAAAGAATGATGAAATATATCAAGAAATCTATGATTCTCAATTAAAAGGAGTTGATTTATAATGGCTAGACAACTTACAAATGCGAAACCAAAAAATATGAAAAAGACGCTTTCATCTTTTAAGAAATATATTGGTAATCATAAATACGCTTTTGTTTTTATTGGATTGCTTGTTATTCTTTCGACTTCGATTAGTTTATGGGGGACTTATCAAATTAAAACAGTCGTTAATCGTTATGTTTTAAAAAATGATTATCATGGACTCGTTTCATTTATTGTTTTAATGGCGATTGTTTATTTTATAGGAGCTACTGCTACAGCTATTTATAAACAATTAATGGTACATACTGCTCAAAGTATTGTCCAAGAATTAAGAAATGATTTATTTGCGAAAATACAAAAATTACCTATTTCTTATTTTGATGGACACCCTCATGGAGAAATCATGAGTCGCTTTACCAACGATTTAGATACGATTCAAGATGCTTTAAATAACTGTTTTGATACATTGATTCAAAGTTTTATTATGATTGTAGGTACACTCTTTTTGATCTTTGTATTAAGTTGGAAATTATCCTTGATTGTATTTGCTTGTATGATCTTAATGTATTTTTTAATTCAATATTTAAGTCAAAGAAGTAAAAAATACTTTAAGAAACAACAAAATGCGATGGGTTATTTAAATGGTTTCATTGAAGAAATGGTTGATGGTATCAAAGTTGTTAAAGTCTTTAACCATGAAAAAGAAAACTCAATTGAATTTGATTATCGAAACCAAGAACTTTATGATTCAGCAGTAGAAGCATTAACTTATTCAGGAAGAACAATACCAACTGTTGTTTCTATTTCTTATCTCAACTATGCTCTTGTCGCAAGTATCGGTGGTTTATTTGCTATTAATGGTATTATGGATCTAGGAAGTTTATCATCTTATCTTGTCTTTGTAAGACAAACAGCAATGCCTATTAATCAATTTACACAACAATTAAACTTTATTCTTGCTGCCATGGCAGGTGCCGAAAGAATCTTTGATTTAATGAATGAAAGTGAAGAAGTTGATGAAGGGAAAGTGACATTAACACAAGTAGAAATCTTAGAAGATGGTTCAATGCAAGAAAGTGACCATTATACAGGATATTGGGCTTGGAGACATCCAAGAGACAATGGCATTGAACTTGTTGAATTAAAAGGAGATGTTCGTTTCCATGATGTTGTTTTTGGTTACAATGAAACACATCCGATTTTAAAAGATATTAATCTTTTTGCAAAACCGGGACAAAAAATTGCTTTTGTTGGAAGTACAGGGGCTGGGAAAACAACGATCATTAACTTAATTAATCGTTTCTATGATATTACGAAAGGGTCAATTACTTATGATGGTATTGATGTAAAATTGATTAAAAAAGATGATTTAAGAAAATCGATTTCTATTGTTTTACAGGACACTCATTTATTTACGGGAACTATTGCGGATAACATTCGTTATGGAAAACTTGATGCAAGTGATGAAGAAGTTATTGAAGCCGCTAAACTAGCTAATGCAGATAGCTTTATTAGAAGATTACCAAATGGTTATCAAACAATGCTTTCTAGTGATGGAACAAATCTTTCACAAGGGCAAAGACAACTCTTAGCGATTGCTAGAGCAGCTATTTGTAATCCACCTGTATTGATTTTAGATGAAGCAACAAGTTCGATTGATACCCGTACTGAAAAGTTGATTGAAAAAGGAATGGATCGTTTAATGGAAAATAGAACAGTTTTCGTGATTGCTCATCGTCTATCTACAGTTAGAAACTCTGATGCCATCATGGTCTTAGATCATGGACAAATTATTGAACGTGGTAGTCATGATGAATTGCTTGAAAAGAAAGGACGTTATTATCAACTTTATACAGGACAATTTGAATTAGATTAAAAAATTCTTACATCATTTTTGATTTTTTGTTATAATGCTTTTGTAAAAATGATGTGTAGCTAAATGCGTAAGTCCAATCTATTTGGAGATTGGTACTTGCGCATTTTTTTATACAAAAAAGGAGGAAATGATGGAAAAAAATAAGATGGCCGTAGTGCCTTTAAAAAAATTATTTTTGAAAATGGGATTACCAATGATCATATCAATGGTTTTACAAGCTCTCTATAATGTTATAGATAGTATATTTATAACAAACATGGGAAGTGATGGAGTTATTGCTAATCAAGCCTTAACTTTAGCTTTTCCTATTCAATTATTAATTATCGCTATTGGTGTAGGAACCGGTGTTGGTATTAATGCTTTATTATCTAAAAGTTTAGGTGAACAAAACAAAGATAAAGTTAATAAGATTGCCGGAACAGGAATCTTTTTAAGTATTTGTATTTATGTTGTTTTCTTAGTGTTTGGATTATTTGGGTCAGAAAAATTTATAAGATTGTTTGCTGGAAGTAATCAAAAGGTTATTGAAATGGGAACAACCTATCTTAAAATTTGTTGTTGTTTTTCTTATGGTTCTATTGGTTTTACCGTCTATGAAAGATTTCTACAATCAACAGGTAAAACACACTTTTCAACAATTGCTCAAATATCAGGAGCACTTACAAATATTGTTTTAGATTATATCTTTATTTATCCTATGAAGATGGGCGTTGCGGGAGCCGCTTTAGCAACAATTATTGGACAATTTGTTTCTTTATTTGTAGCAATGTATTTTCATTATTATAAAAATAAAGAAATTAATGGAAATATTTGTTATATCAAAGCGAATGCTTCTCTAATTAAAGGAATCTATATGATTGGTGCTTCAGCTGCTTTAATGCAATGTTTACTTGCAGTGATGATGGCAGGAATGAATGCTATATTAGGATTAGCTCAAGTTGATCCAGCTATTTTAATTGGTTCTTTTGGTATTTACTATAAGATCCAACAAATTGCTTTATTTTCAGCATTTGGATTGTCTAATACAATTATTTCCATTTTATCTTTTAATTATGGAATGAAAGATAGAAAAAGAATAGATGAATGTATTAAGTTTGGTATTGTTGATACAATCATTGTTTCTTTAATGATTACTTTATTATTTGAACTTCTTGCTCATCCATTATCACAATTATTTGGATTATCAGGAAGTACACAAGAAATGATTGATATTTGTAGTACAGCTTTACGTATAGCAAGTCTGGGATTTGTTTTTATGGGTATTTCTGTCGCGATTCAAGGTGTTTTACAATCTATTGGTTATGCCATTAGACCTTTAATTATTGCTTTACTTCGCTTGGTTATTTTTGTATTTCCAATAGCCTACTTCTTTACTTTAACAGAAAATGTAACAACGCTTGTTTGGTGGACATTTCCAATTTCTGAATTGTTGACAGTTATTGTTTCACTTATTATCTTGAAAAAATCATATAATGAAAGAATAAGTCCTATTAAAAATGAAAGTATAACAAATAATTTAGTAATTGCTATTTCAAGAGAACATGGCACAAATGGAAAAGAAATTGCGAGACAAGTCGCTAAAGAATTAAACATTGAATTTTATGATAAAGAAAGAATCAAAGAATTTGCTCTTAAACATGGATTTGTAAGTAATAAAGAAAGTGAAGATTATATTTATAGTCAATTCTTATCATTAGACATCAATAAAAATTCAATTATTCTTTTATCAAATGTTATTAAAGAAATTGCTAAGAAAGGAAATTGTGTTATTGTTGGAAGAGCTGCAGATTATATTTTAAAAGAAGATGAAAAATTAGTAAGAATCTTCTTATATGCTCCTTTAGAATATCGTCTAAATAAAGTAATGGAAATTTATCATGATAGTCATGAGGATGCTCTTCGATATATTCATAAATCGGATCATTCTAGAAAAAGTTATTATGAAGTTATTTCTAATAAAATATGGGGTGATAAATCAAACTATGATTTATGTTTAGATTGTAAATTAGGGAATGAAACAATCAAAGATATTATTTGTAACTATGTTAAATCTTTAAATAAATAAAGAAGTCTTTCAAAAAATGAAAAGACTTCTTTTCTTTTAAAGATATTCTATATAATGTCTTTTACATAGGGAGGGCTTATATGAGTAAATTAAGAGATCATTATTTATTTCATGCAGGTATTTCATGTTTTTTTTATTTAGGGTATGGTGCCTTTACAGTTGTTTTATCAATGTATTGTCAAGATATAGGAATGTCAGCCTCACAAATTGCTTACATTGTATCCTTTGCACCACTTTTATCTATTGCAACACAACCATTTTTTGGATACTTGGCAGATAAGTGGCAATCACCAAGAAAAGTATCTATTTTATTATCATTTGCAAATATTGTTTGCATGTTTATTTTTGCAATTAGTCGTAATTTTTGGATTTTACTTTTATCATCAGGTCTAGCAGTATCTTTTATGAATGCTGTTACTCCTTTAACAGATCGTATTGGTGTTTCTTCACCTTATCAATTTGGTAAGATTCGTTTATGGGGTTCTGTAGGTTATGCCATTATGGCACAAGTCAGTGGACTTTTATATCAATATATTTCACCATTTGCGAACTTCATGGCTGGTATTTTAGGAACATTAATTACCATTATTTGTATTTATATGGTTTCTGATCCAAAGCTTTCAGAAGTTCCCGAAAAAGAAAAAAATAAATTATCGACAGTTGTTGTTATGAAAGAGCTTGTTCATAATATACCATTTATGCTCTTTCTAGTGATTTCCTTTTTCTTTTGGGGAGCATGCTCCACAAACTTTAACTATTTATCATTATTTATTAAATCTCAAGGTGGAACAGCTTCACAAGTAGGAACCTATCAACTTTTTGCGACATTATTTGAAATTCCGATGATTCTAGCAACAGACTATATCATTAAAAAGATACCTTATCGTTATATCATGATGTTTGCGATTATCATGTCAATGATCAATTTTGCATGGTATGCAACTTTACCTTCTGTTAATATGATTATTTATATTTTTGTATTTAAAGGTTTTTCTACTGTACTCTTTACGATGATTACTGTAAGATTAGTAATGGTTTTAGTAAAAGAAGAATATGTCTCTACAGCCTATGGAATTCAAGCTATGCTTGGTAAAGGCGTAGGTGCAATGCTTTTCCAATTAATTGGAGGTAGAATTATTGATTCCATAGGAATGAATGGTTTCTATTTATTCTTATTTGCAGGAATTACGATTGCTTTTGTAGTGACACTTTTCTTTAGAATGCCTAAGAAAGTGAGAGTGTAGTATGTTAGAATTAAATGCTGTTATTTTTGATATGGATGGTTTGATGATTGATACAGAACCTGTAGGAAAGATGTTAGTGAAAACATCTCATGAAAGGTTTGGTTATGAAATTACTGAAGATATGTTTTATCATTTGATTGGTACAAATGAAAAGACATCAAAAGCTTATTATCATAGTGTTTTTGGTGAAGATTATCCTTATCAAAAGATTAAAGATTATCGAGATCAATTAAGAAAAGAATATTTTAATAGTCATCCTTTAGAAGTAAAAAAAGGTTTATATGATTTATTAGAAGATTTAAAAAAGAAAAATATTAAAATGGCAGTGGCTTCTTCAACACGTTATGAACGTGTTTTATCTAATTTAAAGAGTATTAAAGTTGATCATTATTTTGATGCCATTATTGGTGGTGACCAAATCCAACATGGGAAGCCAGCCCCAGATATTTTTTTAAAAGCAGTTGAGTTACTAGGGGTAAGTAAAGAAGATGCCCTTGTTTTAGAAGATAGTAAAAATGGAATTTTAGCAGCACATGCAGGAAATATTCCTGTTATTTGTATTCCTGATTTGATTCATCATTCTAAAGATATTCTTGATTTAACTGTAGGATGTTATGATTCTCTTGATCAATTAATAGATGTTATTGTTAAAAAAGATGACAAAGCATAATATAGAACCCGTTTATAATCAAGATTCTAGGATTCTTATTCTAGGATCTTTTCCATCTGTTAAATCAAGAGAAGCTAAGTTTTTTTATCATCATCCTCAAAATCGTTTTTGGAAAGTTTTAGCTGCTTTATTTCAAGAAGAAGTTCCACAAACAATTGAAGAGAAGAAAACTTTTTTACTTAGAAATCATCTTGCTTTATGGGATGTTATTGAAAGTTGTGAAATTAAAGGATCAAGTGATGCGAGTATTACGAATGTTAAAGTCAATGATTTAGATTTAATTGTTAAAAATTGTCCTGTTGAAAAAATCATTACTAATGGCAAAGCTGCCAATCGTTATTATCATCAATATTTTGATTATAATTTACCCGTTATTCAATTACCTTCTACTTCACCAGCGAATGCCATGTATTCACTTGAAAAATTAATTGAGAAATGGAAGGTGATTTTATGGAAAGAGATTTAACTCAAGAAAAGATAGGAAAATCTATTTTATTATTTTCTGTTTCGATGATTTTAGGAAATTTATTACAACAATTTTATAATATAGTTGATACTTATATTGTAGGAAAATATATTGGTAGTAATGCATAAGCTGCTGTTGGATCAAGTTATACATTAATGACATTTCTAACTTCTATTATTATTGGTTTATGTATGGGAAGTGGTATTTTCAATGTATTTTGAAGCTAAAAAATATGAAAAGATGAAAATGTCATTGATTCTAACAATTGTTTCACTTGGAACAAGAGTTCTTCTAGCCTACTTATTAGCGCCTTCATTTGGTGTAGAAATGATTTGGTGGGCAATTGTTATTGGATGGATTTTAGCGGATACAATTGGTATTGTATATGGTATAAAAATAGAAAAATGGTTCAAGTAAAAAATACTGCTTTTGCAGTATTTTTTATTAGCTATTTTGACTAGACAAGTGTATAATAATCTTTACCGTATGTGTCTGCTTAGCATTATTTGGTATGATACGTAAGCGTTTACTAAAGGAGTTCGCTATGAAATATTTACAAAGATTAGGTAAATCACTCATGTTACCTGTTTCAATCATGCCCATAGCAGCACTACTTAAAGGAATTGGGTATTGGATTGATCCTACTGGATGGGGTATACATAACCCAATTGCTGCTTTACTCATTGCTGCTGGTGGAGCAATTATAGATAACCTTCCCATTTTATTTGCGATAGCTGTTGCCATGGAAATGTCTAAAAAAAGAGATACAGCAATAGTGTTAAGTGCTCTTGCTTGTTATATGATGATGACAACAATTCTATCATCTAAATGCATCGCATTAATGTTGCAAATTCCAGAATATGCTGTGGATTTAGCTTTTCATAATACGCAAAGTGCTTTTATTGGTATTTTGGTAGGTTTGATTGTGGCTATTTCTTTTCAAAAGTTTGATCAAAAAAGATTACCTCAGTTTTTAGCTTTTTTTGATGGAAAGAGATTTGCTTCCATTATTTCTATAGGAATTACACTTTTGATATCTTTAATATTTATTGATATTTGGCCAATGTGTTATCACTTTTTTATTTGGTTTGGAAAAGAAATCGCTAATTTTGGACCTATAAGTGCAGGAATCTATGGTGTTTTAAATCGTTTATTGATTCCAACAGGCTTACATCATGCCCTCAATTCTGTATTTTGGTTTGATGTTACTGGTATTAATGATATTGGAAAATTCTGGGGAACAATTTCCGGTGGTGTTAAAGGTGTAACAGGAATGTATCAAGCGGGATTTTTCCCAGTAATGATGTTTGGTCTTCCTGGAGCTGCTCTAGCTATGTATCGTTGTGCTAGAAAAGAGAATAAGAAAAAAGTAGGTGCTATCTTATTTTCAGCTGCTTTGGCTTCATTTTTTACAGGTGTGACTGAACCTCTTGAGTTTGCTTTTATGTTTGTAGCACCAACACTTTATTTTATCCATGCTTTACTTACAGGATTGATGCTTTTTATTGCAGCAACTTTTAAATGGATGGCAGGGTTTGGTTTTTCTGCAGGACTTATAGATTATGTTTTAAGTTTTAAATCACCATTTGCTAATAATATTTTATTTTTAATTCCTTTAGGAATTCTATGCGGATTGATTTATTACATTGTTTTTAGAGTATTGATTACACGTTATAATATTATGACACCTGGAAGAGAAGAGAATGAGGTAAAGAAAGTAGAGAAAGTCGAAAATAATTTTGATGAAATTGCTATTCAATTATTTGAAGCATTAGGTGGTAAAAAGAATATTATAAGTGTTGATCATTGTATTACGCGTTTACGTGTAGAAGTTAAAGATATCTCACTAATAGATAAACAGACTCTATCAAAGATGAATTTTTCTCATATTGTTGAATCAAGTGAGCATGAAATACAAATCATTATAGGAACTGAAGTTCAATTTATTGCTGAAATATTAAATGAAATACTAATGTAGGAGAAATGAAATTGAAGATTATAAAAATATTTAATAATAATAGTATTGCTGCTTTATCTGATGAATTAGGGGATATTATTTTAACAGGATCAGGAATCGGCTTTCAAAAAAAGATAGGTGATTTAGTTGATGAATCACGGATTGAAAAAACGTATATCTTTAAAGAAAAAGTTGAAAAGCGTATACGTAGAGGAATCAATGATATTGAACCTATTTATTATGAGATTACTAGTTTATTAGTAAGCAAAGCAACAGAACAATTGAATACCCAATTTTATGGGGAAATCTTTCTAGCAATTAGTGATCATATTGCTTTTGCTATTAAACGAAAAAAAGAAAAAATTGATTTACCTAATGTTGTTTTATCGGAAACGAAAGCAATTTATAAAAATGAATATCAATTAGGTTTATGGACAATAAAACTTATTAAAGAAAAAATAGGTATACAGTTAGAAGAAGCTGAAGCGGGATATATAGCTTTACATTTAGTGAATTTTTCTACTAATAATAGTTCACAAAATACTTCTAAAATTGTTAACTTTGTAAGAGATGTCATTGAAGTGATTGAACAGACAATGAATGTTCAATTAGAATTAGATTCAATTAATTATGCAAGATTATCAACACATCTTAAATTTTTAGCTGAAAGAGTTTTTCGTAATGATGTTGAAAATAATATTGATACGACAGAAAATATTAGAGATATGCTAAAAGAAAATATACGCTTATCCTTATGCATTAATCGAATAAAAAAACGAATAGAAAATAAATATCATTATCTATTAACTCCAGATGAACAGACATATCTATGTATACATATTAAAAAGAATTGTCATATTTAAAATGTAAGCGTTTGACAATAGAGGTATTTTTTTGTTATTGTATAGACAAGGGTTGTTACTTTAAGTAGGCAAGACCAGATATATTAACGGCATTTTTGAATGTTGTTTTTATGTTTGGTCTTTTCTTTTTAAAGAGAAAGGGAAGAAAAATATGAAATTGAAAAAGAAAAGTGTTGCAGCTGTATTAACATTATCGATGTCGATGGGTTCAGTATTATCGATGGTTCCTGTTTTTGCAGAGTCAGCGCAACAAAACTTAGCGTTAAATAAAACGGCTTATGTTTCAGCTGAATATGGAACATTGCCGAGAAAAAACCTAACAGATGGTGATGATGATACACGCTGGTCAACTGAAAGTGCACCAACTCAATGGGCCTATGTAGACTTAGGTCAAGAATTTGAAATGAATAAATTCCAAATGATTTGGGAAAATGAAGGTAATTATGCTTCAAATTATAATATTTATGTTTCAAATGACCCTAATAATTGGGGAGAACCAGTACTTTCAAGAACAGATAATAAAAATGTTATCAGTGAAGAATTATTAGGAAGTAAAGTTAGTGGAAGATATGTTAAATTAGAAGTAACAGCAGTTAAAGGTTATCCAAATGTATCTTGTCGAGAATTTAAAATCTTTAATACGGATGAAAAAGTACAAGATCCAAGTGAAAATATCGCTTTAAAGAAAACTGCAGTTGCAAGTTCTGAAGAAGCAGCGAGTGTTAAAGCAGCAAATGCAGTAGATGGAAATACATCATCACGTAGTTCTCGTTGGGGAAGTAATATTGGAAACGGACCAGATTGGATCTATGTTGATTTAGGTGAAAGAATGAATGTCAATACGGTTAAGGTATTCTGGGAAACACGTAAAGCAACAGCTTATAAGATTCAAATTGCTGATACTGAATCTATGCCTCAAGAAAGTGATTGGCAAACAGTTAAAGAATTTAAAGATCGTCCAAAATCTTTAACAGAAAAAATTGTTTTAGATCAAATCTATAAAGCAAGATATGTACGTTTATATGTTGATTCACATACTTCAGAAGATCCAGATGGTGGTATTGCTTGGAATACGATTTCTATTTATGAATTAGAAGTTTATGGTGGAAATCCTGATGAAAAAATGTCAATGAGTGATGTTTTAAATGAAATTCAAGTAGAAACACCAAAAACTGGAGATAAAAAGTTAAAAGTCACTTTACCAGAAGTTGAAGGTTATACTGTTGAATATAATGGTACTGATTTTGAACAAATCATTGATGAAGATTTAACAATTTATCAACCTATTAGTGATAAAGATGTTAAAGTATCATTCAAGATTACAGATAATGATACAAATGATTATAAATTCAAAGAAATTGCTGTTACAGTTCCAGGTAGTCAAAAAAATGATGAAACAGCGAATAAAGCACCAAATGTTTTACCAGAATTAGCTGAATGGAATGGTGGACATGGAAACTATACAGTTTCTAAAGGAGCAAGAATTGTTTATAAAGATAGTTCACTTCAAAAAACTGCAGAAGCACTTGCTAATGATTATGAAGATATTACTGGAAAAAGTATTGCTGTTGTAAAAGGCGAAAGCAAAACAGGAGATATTACTTTAGCTCTTACAAAAGATAAATCGTTAGGGTTACAAGATGAAGGATATTTAATGGATATTGATGATTCAATCAATATTAAAGCTGAAACAACAACAGGGGCTTATTGGGCAACCAGAACGATTTTACAAAGTATTAAACAATCAGGAAATGTTCCTTGTGGGACAACAAGAGATTATCCACTTTATAAAGTAAGAAGTTTTATTTTAGATGTTGGACGTAAAACATTTACAATGGATTATTTAAAACAAATTGTTAAACAAATGTCATGGTATAAAATGAACGATTTCCAAGTTCACTTAAATGATAACTTAATTCCAATTGAAAGTTTAGCTGATCCAATGACAGGTTATTCAGCATTTAGATTAGAATCAGATGTTAAAAAAGGTGGAAACAATGGTTTAAATCAACAAGATTTAACAAGTACAGATTTATTCTATACAAAAAAAGAATTTAAAGATTTTATTAAGGATTCAAGGGATTATGGGGTAGATATTGTACCAGAAATCGATACACCAGCCCATTCATTAGCACTTACAAAAGTAAGACCTGATTTAAGACATGGGACAAACGGACGTGAAAACGATCATTTGGCTTTAAGGGATAAATATGATGAATCATTAGAATTTGTACAAAGTATTTTTGATGAATATATGACAACAAGTGATCCTGTTTTCGATGAACAAACAACAGTTCATGTGGGTGCAGATGAATATAATGCAGACAAAGAAGCTTATCGTCGATTCTCAGATGATATGTTAAAATATGTACAAAATTCAGGAAGAACAGCACGTATTTGGGGAAGTTTAACTCAATGTTCAGGAAAAACTCCGGTTAGAAGTAAAGATGTTCAAATGAATTTATGGAACTTTGGTTATGCGAATATGGATCAAATGTATGAACAAGGTTATGATTTAATTAACTGTAATGATGCACAATATTATATTGTTCCTAATGCTGGATATTACTATGATTATTTAAATAGCAACATTTTATATAATCAAGCAATCAACTCGATTAGTGGTGTCACAATTCCTGCTGGTGATGAACAAATGTTAGGGGGCGCTATTGCTGTATGGAACGATATGACAGACTATTTAGAAAATGGTATTAGTGAATATGATGTTTATGATCGTTTACAAAATGCAATTCCATTATTTGGTGCTAAATTATGGGGTAAAGGAGATAAAACATTAGATCAAGCTAATAGTTTAAGAACAACATTAGGGGATGCTCCAGGTACAAATTTTGGTTATGAAGCAGCTAAAGATGAAAATGGTATGATTGCTCATTATGATTTAGATAATCTTAATCAATTAAAAGGCCATGAAAATATCGAACTTGCATCATTAGATAGTCATGATGCATTGCATTTATTAGGAGATACAAGTTATGCAACAACTTCATTAGATACAGTTGGTTTAAATAATGATTTACGTGTAAAAGTAAAACGTGAATCATCAAGTGAAGAAGAACAAATTTTATTTGAAAGTAGCTATGGTTCAATTAAAGCTGTTCAAAAAGGAACAGGTAAAGTTGGATTAAGTAGAGAAAATCATGACTATTCATTTAATTATGAATTACCTGTTAATCAATGGGTTGAATTAGAATTTAAAAATAGAAAAGAAGTTATTGATCTTTATGTAAATGGTCAACTTGTAGATACACTTGGAGATGATGAACAAGTAAATGGTAGACCATTAAAAGCAACAATGATGATTCCAATGGAAAGAATTGGAAGTAAAGAACATGCCTTTAAAGGATATGTAGATGATATTCGTTTAGGTTCAGAAAAATCATTTGCTTCAACAATGGAATTAGATTATTTAGTGACAAGTGCAAGTCATATTGCAGAAGAATCACAAAATAAACAATTACAAGAAAAACTAAAAGAAGCAAAAGTTGCTTTAAAAGAATATGATCCAAATGAACAAACAATTTCAACTCTTACAGATGAAATTAAAGAATTAGTAAATGGAATTGATTACAAAAAAGCAAATTATACAAGAGTAGATCACTATTTAAATTCAATTCCAAAAGATTTATCTATTTATACAGAAGATTCTGTTAAAAACTTGCAATTTGTTATTGATATGATTCAAAGAGAATTACCTAAATCAATGCAAGATACAGTCGATCAATATGAAGTAGAACTTACAAAAGCACTTACTAAACTACAATTAAAATCACAAGTTAATGTAAATTACATTGATAAAAGCAAACTTACAGCAACTGCTTCATCTTATCAACATGATGGATCAGATCCTAAAAATGTATTAGATGATAATCCATCAACAATGTGGCATACAGATTGGAATTTATCAACACCTCATTGGATTGCTTTTGAAAATAAAGAAGAAATGAGTGTCAATGGTTTAACATATGTTCCTCGTCAAACTGGTAAAAATGGAAATGTTACAAAATATCGTATTGAAATAAGTGATGATGGTGTTAATTGGAAAACAGTTAAAGAAGGTAATTTATCAAGTGATTCCTCTACAAAAGTCATTGAATTTGATACAGTAAAAACAAAACATCTTCGTTTATACTACGTAGAAGCTGTTAATAATAACGGAAGTGCTGCAGAAATTAAATTACATCGTGCAGATGTACCAGCAGATGTTGATGGTTTAAAAGATGTTATCAATAAAGCTAAAGCTATGGAAGATATTGGATATTTATCTACTTCATGGAATTATTTACAGGATACAATTAAAGCTGCTGAAGGTTTAGTCAATGCAGAAAATCCTAACGCTAATGAAATTGAAATTATGAAACGTCAATTAACAGATGCAATGGTAAAACTTGTATTATCTGTTGATAATGAAAAATTAAAATCATTCGTTGATGATTTATCAAATCTTGAACAAAAAGATTATACAAAGGATTCATGGAAACAATTCCAAACTGTTCTTAAAGAAGCACAGGATGTTTTAAGTAATCTTGATGCTACAAAAGATGAAATCAATGATATGTATCAAAAATTATTAGATGCTTATAATGGACTTGTTACACTTAATGATAAATCTGGATTAACTGATTTGATTAGTAAAGCTGATCAACTTCAAGAAAAAGATTATACAAAAGATTCATGGAAACAACTGGTAGAAGCATTAACTCAAGCAAAAGAAGTATCTGCTAAAGAAGATGCTACAAAAGAAGAAATCAACGAAGCTATTTCTAATCTAGAAAAAACTATGAATGCTCTTAAAAAAGTAGATTCATCTAATAAAGATGATAATACTTCAAAAGGAAATGCTTCATCTAAAGATAATCAAGTAATTACTTCTACTACTAAAAATGATAAAAAACAATCTTCAACTGCTAAAACAGGTGATGAAACAAATATTATTTTATTTGTATTAATGGCTTTCATGTCATGGTTAGGTATTAAAAAAGTAAAAAAAGAAGAATTATAAAAATAGATGCCACTATTAAGTAGTGGTATTTATTTTGTCTAGACAAATTTATTGTAAGCCCTTGCATAGACAAAGAGTGTATGTTACAATACAGGATGTAAATACGGATTGTTACTTTAAGTAGGCAAGACCAAATAACTTACACTTTTTTAGTGTATCTTATTTGGTCTTTATTTTTTGATTTGTATTTGCAAATTAAGATTACATTATTCATTTAAGGGAGCAGTAATGTAAATAAGAAAGGAAGAAGAATATGAAAGAAAAGGTAAAGAGAATTGTTTCTCTAGCACTTGCATTTTTAATGTCAATTGGATGTATTCACTCTTATCCAATCGTCAGTGCTTTGGAAAATGATTATGAAGTCTATCCAAATCCTCATATGATGGATTATCAAGATGGTTCATTTGATATGACATCTACTGTCAATGTTGTCTATGAAGATGGTATTGATAAATATACAAAGGATAGAATGAATGAAGTATTAGCTATTAAAAATATAAAAGCAAGTACTTCTGAAGAAGTAAAAGAAGACCAAACAAACATTTTAGTAGGTATTAAAGATTCAAATCAATATGTTGATCAATATGTTGGTGAACATTATTCAGTAAAAACAACCCAATTATTTGATCAATTAGATTCATACTTATTAAAAGTTGATAATGGAACAATTACAGTATTAGGTAAAGATACAGATGCGGCTTTTTATGGTCTTACAAGTTTGTATCATATCTTTAAACAATTAGACGGAACAAATATCCGTAATTTTACAATGGAAGATTATGCTAATGTTGCTAGTCGTGGATTTATTGAAGGTTATTATGGAAATCCATGGTCTACTACGGATCGTATGAAATTAATGGAATGGGGAGGATACTACAAGTTGAATTCTTATTTCTATGCTCCTAAAGATGATCCTAAACATAACTCCAAATGGCGTGAACTTTATACAGATGAAGAAATTGAAACAAAAATCAAACCTCTTGCTGAAGCAGGAAATAAATCAAAATGTCGTTTTGTATTTGCATTACATCCATATATGTATAATGCCATCAGGTATAATAGTGAAGAAAACTATCAAGCAGACTTAAAAGTATTACAAGCTAAATTTGAACAAGTTATTAAAGCAGGTGTTCGTCAAATTGCTATTTTAGCAGATGATGCTGGAAATGTTGGTGGTGCTAACTATACAAAAACATTAACTGATATGACAGCATGGTTAAAAGAAATGCAAAAAACATATCCAGATTTAAAATTAACATTACCATTCTGTACACAAGAATATATGTATAATGGTGAAAGTTATTATCAAAATTTCCCAGCAAATATTCAAATCGTTATGACTGGTGGTAGAGTATGGGGAGAAGTTACAAATAACTTCACAACAACTTTTACAAATAATGCAGGGCGTGGCCCTTATATGTGGATCAACTGGCCATGTACAGATAACTCTAAAAAACACTTAATTATGGGTGGATATACAACATTTTTACACCCTGGTGTAGATCCAAATAAGATTCAAGGAATCGTTTTAAATCCAATGCAACAATCTGAGCCAAGTAAAGTTGCAATTTTTGGGAATGCATGTTACTCATGGAATATTTGGCAAAGTGAAGAAGAAGCTCAAAAATGCTGGAATGCTTCCTTTAAATATGTCGATCATAATAGCGCTATTGAAACTCAAGCATCAGCTGCTTTAAGAGAACTTTCAAAACATATGATCAATCAAAATATGGATGGTCGTGTAACAGCATTACAAGAATCAGTAGATTTAAAAGATCGTTTAACAAGCTTCAAAGAAGCTCTTACAAATGGAACAACAATCAGTGATGAGCAATTTGAAGATTTGATCAATGAATTTACAATCTTAAAAAATGCTAGTGCTACATATAGAGCACAAGCAGGTGATATAAGAATAAAAGATCAAATTGTATATTGGTTAAACTGTTGGGATGATACAGCAGATGCAGCAATAAATTATCTTAAAGCTGTTAAAGCTGTACAAGATGAAGAAGCTAATGATAAGATTTGGGATCTATATTCTACTGGACAAGCTGCTTTTGAAAAATCAAAAACATATGGATTCAATTATGTTGATCATTTAGAATATGCAGAAGTAGGAGTACAACATATCGTACCATTTATTAAAGCAATGGATTCTTATTTAGGAGATATTGCTTCAACTATTGTTGATCCAAATAAACAAGTCACTAAATTTATTACAAATCGTAATGATAGTCCAACAGGTAATATTGATAATGTATTCGATAATAAAGCCAATACTGAAATTGTTTATAAAACACCAAATACAATTAGTAAAGGAACTTATGTAGGCGTTAGTTATTCAAAAGCAATTGATATTGATAGAGTGACTTTTAGATTAGGAACAAATTCAAATTCAAAAGATACTTTTTCTAAAGCTAAAGTGCAATATACAACAGATGGTAAAAAATGGGTTGATTTAGATAATCAAGAATATACTTTACCAAATGATGTAGCTTTAACTGACTTAAATTTAAAAGGGGTTAAAGGTATTCGCATGATTGCTACTGAAGATAAAGCGAATACTTGGTTAGGTATTAGAGATATTGCTGTTAATGCAGATGAAGTAGTAACTGAAGAAGATCCAGGTACATTATCTGTCGATAAATTGACACTTAAAGGTGGTTCTTTAAATAATTTATTAGATGACAGTAATGCTACTTATGCTCATTTTGCTGAAAGTCCTTATAAAGGTGGAGAAATTAAAGATTATTTACCAGTTGATGCAAGTATTACATTAACTTTCAAAAAAGCAAAAACATTAGGTACAATTTATTTTGGACAAGATGCAGGAACAGATAAATCAAAAAAATATGTCATCGAATATACAACGGATGGTCAAACATGGAAAGTATTAAAAGAATATAATGGTGATGCTTCTGTTGAATTAGATGTATCAAGTCAAAATATTAAAGCAAAAGCAGTTCGTATTAGAAACTTAGAATTAAATTTAAAAAGTAATACAGCAGGATATTGGTGGAAAGTCAATACATTTAAAATGGCTGATCCAGGACAAATCAATGCAACATTTATGTATACAGATACATGGAGAATTTATCAAGGAACAGTAGATAATTTAACAGATGGTGATAGTTCAACAGCATTAGATTTTAGAACCTCAGGTGATAGAACAAGAAAAGGTGATTATATTGGTTGGGATTTAGGTAAAGAAACAGCTATTGGTAAAATTCATGCAGTTATCGGTGGAGACCGCAGTGCAGGAGATAAATGGGAAAAATATAGTTTACAATACTCTAATGACAACCAAAACTGGACTACTTATAAAACATATCAAGGTGTAGCTAATGGAAAAGATACAATTGATGAAAATTTCTATGGTTTAAAAGCACGTTATGTTCGTTTAGTGAATGAAGAAGAGAGAGCTGTATGGGTTATTTTCTCTGAATTTACAGTAAATGCATATAATCCAGATGAAGATTTCAATAATGCTAATGTTTATACAAATACAGATTATAGATTAGCTTCACAAAGTGAAGAAGCACTTACAGAATTGATCTATAATCAAGAAATTACTTTAGAAAAAGGTCAATACGTTGGTGTTGATTTATCAAGAATCAAAGATTTAAGTACATTCAATATTGATTATGAAAATGGTCAAGGAGCAACTTTACAAGTTTCAAAAAATGGTGTTGAATGGACAACTGTAACAGGTCAAGAAAAAGAACTTCCAGATGGAAGATATGTAAGATTAATTAATAAAACAGACAAAGCTATTAAATTAACAATTAATCATTTTGAAGTACATTCAAATGAAATTACAGCACCATATTTATATAAAGCAACTATGAATATTAATCCTTCATGGGGTGTTGGTGAAGATACTAGAAATAATGGTGCTGCTTTTGATGGTAATATCGATTCAACAACAGAATTTGGTGATTTTCCACAAAGAGGACAATATATTATTTATGATTTAGGACAAGAAAGAACAATTTCTAAAATTCAAATGTATTGCCAAGATAGTGCAGTTAACTATATTAGAGATGCTGATATTTTAGTATCAGATGATTTAGAAAACTGGACAAAAGTTATTACTATTGGAGATGGTGTTGAAAATACAAATGATGCTGGGGTTAAATGTATTGATTCAGATGCAGGTTATAAAGCATCAAGCACATATCCAAATAAAGTCTATGTAGAAGGAACTGCTAATAATGTTAAAGCACGTTACTTAAAGATCTTAATGACAGCAACAAATAATAATAGAGCTGTTGTTTTCAATGAAATTGTTATCAATGATGGAGAATATGTACCAGTTTCAAATGATCCAACATATACTTCTTCAACTGTAGAAGCAAATGGATTTATTCCTCAATATATGTTTGATGGAGATTTATCTACAGCTTATAGACCAGGTTCTAAAGAAGCTGGAAGCATTACTTATACGTTATCAAGTGATTTAGATGTTAAGAAAATGCATATTATTCAAAAAGGTGAAATTTCAAATGCAAGAGTATCTGTTCTTGTAGATGGTGAAAATGGAAAGAAATGGGTTCAAGTTGGAACTCTTAAAAAATCATTAAATGAATTCTATATGCCTGAAGGAAACGTTTATGAATTAAAGATTGAATGGGATGAAAATCAAATTCCAACAATTTCAGAAGTTATTATGTTAAATGATGATGAATATGCTTCAACAGCAGCTAATGATTTACAAAGTTATATTGATTTTTTAGATGTTAAACAAAATAAATATACAGCAGATTCTTATAAAGAATTTGAAAAGGCATTAAAACAAGCTCAAAAAGTTTTAGATAAACAAGCTGGTGAATTAGATGCTATTACAAATGCAAAAGCTGAATTAGAAGTTGCTTATGCAAATCTTGTTAAACGTGGAGATATTCAAGGTGTTAAAGATGAACTTGATACAATTAACAAGTTAAAAGAAAAAGATTATACAAGTGAAACATGGGCTATTTTACAAGATCAAGTGAAACTTGCTCAAGAATTCATTAAAAAGGATGAAACAACAATTACTGAAAAAGAAGTTATTGATATGGTAGATGCTTTACAAAAAGCAAAAGCTCAATTAGTAACAAAAGTATCAGTAAGTAAAAAAGAGTTAAAAGATTATATTGCATCAAATGAATTAGATAAGTTAGATACAAATAAATATTTAACATTTACTGCTGATTCATTTAAAAAAGCATTAAAGAATGCACAAACATTAATCGAACAAGAAGATGCAACAAAAGAACAATTAGATGAAGCTTTAAAACAATTAAAAGATGCAAGAACAAAATTAGTTTTAAAAGCAACAGATGATGAAGTAAATGCATTAAAAGCATTAATGGATCAATATCAAGAAAAAGATTATACAGCATCATCATGGAAAGAATTTGAAAAAGTTTACAATGATGTAAAAGCTGCTTTAGAAAATGAAAACACAAGTGATAACGTTCAAGCATTAACTAATACTTTAAAAGAAGCTGCTCAAAAACTTGTTAAACGTGGTAATTTAGATGGTATCCATGGTTTATTAGATCAAATTAAACAATTAGATAGTAAAAAATATACAGAAGCATCTTATTCTAAATTAATAGATGTTGTTACTGAAATTTCTAAGAAATTAGAAAATTCATCAGAAATGACACAAGAAGAAGTCGATGCCCTTGTAGGTGAATTACAAAACGCTATTAATGCATTAGAAAAAGCACCAACAATCACTACAGATACAAATGAACCTGCTCATAAACCTCAAGTTGTAACAAATAACAAAGTGAAAACAGGTGATTCAACATCTGCATGGACATTTGCAACATTTGCATTAATGGCAGCAATCGTTTATGTATCTTTAAGAAAAAGAACAAAAGAAGACTAAAATAAAAGGTTTCTATTTTCAAGATTAAGAAAATAGAACCTTTTCATTTTAAAACTAAAAAAGATAGCGTTTTCATAAGCGAAGACGCTTTTTTTATGGTATATTTAAAGAAGAGGTGAAAATCATGGAATTAAAAGCACTTGATCAAAGACAAGCTGGTATTTTGTTACCGTTATTTAGTTTACCAGGAAAACATGGAATAGGGGATTTAGGAAAAGAAGCTTATGAATTTGTTGACTTATCTGCTCAAGCAGGTTTTTCTATTTGGCAAATTTTACCATTAAATCCATCAAGCTCCGGGAATTCACCCTATACTCCTTATTCATCTTTTGCTGGTGATGAAATATATATTTCTTTAGAACTTTTAAAAGATTGGCATTTGTTAGATGAAGTTCCTAACTATTTACAAGATTTAAAAAGAGTTGATTATAAACGCGTACGTTTATTTAAAGATCGTTATTTAAGAAAAGCTTATCAAGTTTTCTTAAAAGATAAAGAATTAAAGAAAGAATATCGTACTTTTGTTAAAGGAACATTTTGGTTAAAAAAATATGCGCGTTTTATGGCTTTAAATAAAGCAAACGAAGGTTTACCTTGGGTAGATTGGAATGATGAAGATCAAAATATTAAAGGAAGTAATGAAGGATTAGAAGCAGAAATTGATTATATTCAATTTCTTCAATATATTTTTGTAAAACAATTTAATTTATTAAAAATACATGCACATCAAAAAGGAATATCTATCATGGGAGATTTACCTTTATATGTAGGTGATGATTCTGCGGATGTTTATGAGTATCGTAAATGTTTTCAATTAGATGATAAATTTTATCCTAAATTCGTATCTGGAGCATCACCTGATTATTTTTCAAAAGATGGCCAACTATGGGGACATCCTTTATATGATTGGGATTATTTAAAGAAAACAAGATATAATTTTTGGATCAAAAGATTAAAATGGAATAATGAAATTTTTGATATTTTAAGAGTTGATCATTTTAGGGCTTTTGATACATATTGGTCAGTTCCTTATGGAAGTGCTACAGCAAGAGAAGGAAAATGGATAGAAGGACCAAGTTATCATTTTTTAGATTCAGTTTATAAACAATTGCCTAAACTTAATATGATTGTTGAAGACTTAGGAGAATTACGTCCACAAGTACATGAACTGAGAGATCATTATGATTTATTAGGAATGAAAGTTATGCAATTCTCTTTTGGAGAAGATGAAAGAAAAGTTAAATATAAAATTCCTCAACATTGTGTTGTTTATACAGGAACACATGATAATGCTACTCTTAAACAATGGTATGAAGAATTAGATGATAAAGAAAGAATGAAAGAAATTATGAAGGGGCTAGGATATATAGGAGAAAATCTTGTGGAAGATATGCTTGCATATACACTTGAATGTGATGCAGTGATTTCTATTGTTCCTTTACAAGATCTACTTGGCTATGGCAAAGAAGCTCGTATTAATTTACCAGGGACAGTAGGTCCACATAACTGGTCTTATAAACTTACTTCATTTGATGATTATCAAAATCAAATACAAATAATTCAAAAAATGTTAAAGAAAGCTAAAAGATAAATACCATACTTATTATTTATATATCCTAAAAAACCGTGATAAAAGCGGTTTTTTTTAAATTTTAGGAGATGTAATCGCTTTTATTTATTAAATTATGACAATAAAATTGATTTTTAAAAAGAAAAAAATATAATAATTTTCGTAGACAAGTCATGAACAGGTTTTTCTTCCTTAAATATTTTTTTGACAACAACATTCTAAATTTGTACATAGACTTGAAGTAAAGACCGAATGGTCTTTTTTTATTTCTATATGAAATAATTGTAGAAATAAATACCATACTTATTATTTATATATCCTAAAAAATAGCGATAAAAACTACTTTTTTTAAATTTTAGGAGATGTAATCGCTTTTGTTTTTTTAATTATGACAATAAAATTGATTTTTAAAAAGAAAAAAATATAATAAGTTTTGTAGACAAGTCATGAACAGGTTTTTCTTCCTTAAATATTTTTTTGACAACAACATTCTAAATTTGTACATAGACTTGGAGTTAAGACCAAAAGGTCTTTTTTTATTTTATAAAATAAAATTTGATTGAATAAAGAAAAGGATGATGTTTTACCAATAATTTAAAATATATATTTTTCTTATTTCATTATATAATAAGAAAAAGAGGAGAAAATTATGAGGACAATACAAATAGAAAAAGTATTAAAAGAGGCAGATTATGTTTTAAAAGACAATCCCCAATTATTAAAAATGTTTAAACAATGTTTTGTTTAAACAATTGAAACAACTTTAAAAAAGATGAATGATGATGAAACTTTTATCATTACAGGAGACATTCCCGCCATGTGGTTAAGAGATTCTTCAGCTCAAGTGAATCACTATTTACCTTTTGTAGCTCAAGATTAAGAATTATCAGATCTAATTGCTGGACTTATTAATAAACAAGTTCAATGTTATGGAATTTATTTACATCCTCAGTTTGGAAAAATATACGCTTATGAAACGGATGGCTTCGGTAATTATTGTTTGATGGATGATGCTAACGTACCATCTTTACTTTCTATGCCTTATTTAGGCTATTGTAAAAAGGAGGATACACTTTATCAACATACACGATCATTTATTTTAAGCCATCATAATCCTTATTATTATCAAGGAACCTGTGCAAGTGGTATCGGTAGTCCACATACTCCTAAAAATTATATTTGGCATATTGCTTTATCAATGCAAGGATTAACAGGGACTAAAGAAGAAGCTAAAAAAATGATTAATTTGATTTTAGAAACAAGTAATAATGAAGGATTATGTCATGAGGGATTTAATAAGGATGAACCAAGTGAATATACAAGATCTTGGTTTGCATGGGCTAATTCATTGTTTGCAGAATTGGTATATCAAACATATTTTGTAAAATAAAAGGATATACCTAAGTGTACAAAAAATAAAACATTATTTAATAATGTTGACTTTATTTTTAAAACCGATTTATAATACATACAATAAGTGAAACCGATGAAGTGGAGATAAAAATAGAACGTGCACTTATAGAGAGTTTGGATGGTGGAAGCAAACAGAACGCAGTCTATTAAATGGACCACTGAGGGCAAAAGGAAAGGCATTAGCTGAGTATTCTTTGACGTAAGGCTTACGTAAGTAGTCATAGATGTGATAGCATCTAGTAAAGTGCATGAGTGTATCATGAATCAAGGTGGCACCGCGGACATAACCGTCCTTGAAAGTTTAACTTTCAAGACGGTTTTTTTAATTATTAGGGGGAATTATATGTATTATCCAAGTTTAGAAATGTTAGAAGAAATGGATCTTAGTCAGTATGATTTAGTTCCAATAAAAAAAGAAATCTATAGTGATATGATTACACCTATAGAATTAATGAGAAAATTAAAACAATATTCTAGACATGTTTATATGTTAGAAAGTCATGAAGATAAAAATAAATGGGGAAGATATACTTTTATAGGATTTGATCCTAAAAGCGAAATTACTTGTTATAACAAGATGATGAAAGTGGATGATAAGATTTTTAAAGTGACACATCCCAAAGAATATATTAGAAAAGTTTTAAATGAACATCGTAGTTTAAAATTAGAGGGTTTTCCTACTTTTACAGGAGGCTTAGTTGGCTATTTTAGTTTTGATTATTTCAAATATAGCGAACCTTCAATTATTAAAAATCAAAAAGATAATGGTTTTAATGATGTTGATTTAATGTTATTTGATAAAGTTATTTGTTTTGATCATTTTAAGCAAAAGTTGATTTTAATTGTTAATATTGGAACAAATGATTTACAAAAGAATTATAAAAAAGGAATCAAAGAATTAGATGAATTAGATTATATTATTAGAAAACATGTTAAAACACTTGTTCAACCATTAAAATTATTAGAAGATTTTAAACCAGTTCTCTCTAAAGAAGAATATTGTCAAATGGTTGAAAAAGGTATTGATTATATTAAAGAAGGTGATATCTTCCAAGTTGTTTTATCAAATAGACTTTATGCAAAAGCAACAGGTTCATTATTTGATAGCTATCGTGTTTTAAGAACAACGAATCCATCACCTTATATGTTCTATTTTGCAAGTGATAATATTGAAGTAGCTGGAGCTTCTCCAGAAACTTTAATTAAATTGGAGGAAACAAAGTTAACAACTTTTCCAATTGCTGGAACGAGAAAAAGAGGAAAAGATGATCAAGAAGATCAACAATTAATAGATGATTTATTAAAAGATGAAAAAGAATTAGCTGAACATAATATGCTCGTTGATTTAGGAAGAAATGATTTAGGAAGAATTTCTAAATTCAATAGTGTACATGTGGTATCTTATATGGATATCTTAAAGTTTTCAAAAGTTATCCATATAGCAAGTGTTGTTAGCAGTGAAATTAAAGAAGAATATGATGCTTTAGATGCAGTTGATGCTTTACTTCCTGCAGGTACTTTATCAGGAGCACCAAAGATCAGGGCATGTCAAATCATTAATCAATTAGAACAAAATAAAAGAGGTATTTATGGAGGAGCGATTGGTTATTTAGATTTTACAGGAAATATGGATTTATGTATTGGTATTCGTTTAGCTTATAAAAGAAATAATGAAATTTCTATTTGTAGTGGTGCAGGAATTGTTTATGACAGTGTTCCTGAAAATGAATATCAAGAATGTTTAAATAAAGCAGGTGCGGTTGTTGAAGCAATCAAGATGGCAGATGGAGGTATTGATTATGATTCTACTCATTGATAATTATGATAGTTTTGCTTATAACCTTTATCAATTGATAGGTTCAATCGATGAAGATATCAAGGTTATAAGAAATGATGAAATGACAGTTGAAGAAATAGAAGAACTTCAGCCATCATGTATTATTATTTCACCAGGTCCAGGGAAACCGAGTGAAGCGGGTATTATTGAAGAAGTTGTTCAAAAATGTTATACGAAATATCCTATTTTGGGAGTTTGTTTAGGGCATCAAGCAATTGTTGAAGCTTTTGGAGGAACAGTAAGTTATGCTCAAAGCGTCATGCATGGAAAGTCTTCAATAATTAAAGTAGATACTACAAATCCAATTTTTAAGGGAATCGGGGAAAAGACAGCAGTGGCTAGATATCATAGCTTAGCTGCTAAAAAAGAAAATTTACCAGAATGTTTGAAGATTATAGGGGAAAGCGGTGATGGTGAAATCATGGCAATCAGTCATAAAAACTATCCTGTTTATGGGTTACAGTTTCATCCGGAGTCGATTTTAACAAAAGAAGGTAAAAAAATAGTTGAAAATTTTTTAAAGGAGATACAAAATGATTAGGGAAGCAATTATTAAATTATCAAAAAAAGAAGATTTAACATATCAAGAAGCTTATGAATGTATGAATGAGATCATGGATGATCAAGCTTCTGATATTCAAAAGGCTGCTTATTTAACAGCACTTTCATTAAAAGGTGAAACAATTGATGAAATAACTGCAAGTGCTAAAGGAATGAGAGAACATTGTGTGAAGTTATTGAATGATCAAGATGTTCTTGAAATTGTAGGAACTGGAGGAGATGGATCAAATTCTTTCAATATTTCTACAACTTCATCTATTGTGATTGCTAGTGGTGGTGTTAAAGTTGCTAAGCATGGAAATCGTGCGGCAAGTTCAAAAAGTGGCGCAGCAGATTGTTTAGAAGCTCTTGGGGTGGATATTACAATCAATGAAAAAAGAAGTAAGGAATTATTAAACGATATTAATATTTGTTTCTTATTTGCTCAAAACTATCATTTAGCGATGAAATATGTTGCACCAGTAAGAAAAGAACTAGGTATTCGTACAGTCTTTAATATTTTAGGACCACTTACGAATCCAGCAGGAGCGACTTATCAAGTAATGGGAGTTTATGATGGATCATTAGTTGAACCACTTGCTCAAGTTTTAAGTAATTTAGGGGTTAAAAGAGCTATGGTGGTTTATGGAAGAGATGGTTTAGATGAAATCTCAGCATCTAATGAAACTTTTGTTTGTGAAATTAATGAGAAACAATTTAAAACATATACAATTTCACCTGAACAATTTGGTTTACAAAGATGTTTAAAAGATGAACTTGTTGGAGGAACTCCCAAAGAAAATGCTCAAATTACACGAGATGTTTTAAATGGTAAACAAGGTGGACCTAGAACAGCTGTCTTAATGAATGCGGGGGCAGGTTTATATATTGGTGGTAAAGTTGATTCTTTACAAGCAGGAATTGATTTAGCAGCAAAGTTAATTGATAGTGGAAAGGCAAATGAAAAACTAGAAGAGTTTATAAAAGAATCAAACAAATAGGAGCGTATATTATGATTTTAGAAGATATTGTTGAAAGTACAAAAGAACGTGTTGAAACAAATAAAAAACGTCATTCAATTTATGAATTAAAAGAAAAAGCCTTTGCAATGCCTATTGACCAAAGTTTTCCTTTTAAAAAAGCTTTAGAAAAAGATGGAATGTCTTATATTTTAGAAGTTAAAAGACATTCACCATCAAAAGGACAAATTGTTTCCACTTTTGATTTTAAAGCAATTGCGAAAGAATATGAAATGATTGGAGCAGATGCTATTTCAGTAGTAACTGAACCTGATTATTTTAAAGGGGATGATGATTTTTTAAGAGAAATCAAACGTATTGTGAAAATTCCTGTTTTAAGAAAAGATTTTGTTGTAGATGAATATATGGTTTATGAAGCTAAAATCTTAGGAGCAGATGCAATTTTATTAATTGCAGGTGTTTTAGATGAAATTACATTAATGCGTTGTGTTAATTTAGCGCATAATTTAGGTATGTCAGCAATTGTTGAAACACACAGTTCAATGCAAGTAAAAAAAGCGTTGCGTGTAGGCGCTAAAATTATTGGTGTAAATAACAGAGATTTAAGAGATTTCAGTGTTGATTTAAATACAACATTAAAATTAAGAGATATGGTCGATGATGATGTTATCTTTGTCTCTGAAAGTGGTATTAAAACAAGAAAAGATATTGAATTATTAGAAAAACATCATGTAAATGCTGTCTTAATTGGTGAAGCTATGATGAAAAGCCATGATAAAAGACATACATTAGAAGTTTTAAAAGGTATTGATGAAGAAGATTAAAATTTGTGGTTTAAAAAGAAGCGAAGATGTTGATTATGTAAATACATATCAACCTGATTATGTTGGCTTTGTTTTTGCGGGAAAAAAAAGAAAGATTACTTATGATCAGGCAAAAGAATTAAAAAAAGGTCTTTTATCTTCGATTCAAGTTGTAGGTGTTTTTGTAAATGAGGATATTTCTTTTGTTGAAAAATTAGTTAAAAATGATGTTATTGATCTTGTACAATTGCATGGTCAAGAAACAAATGAATATATAAAGATTTTAAAACAAAAAATAGATGTTCCAATTATTAAAGCAATTCAAATTAAAAATGATGATTCTTTCAATGTAGACTATGACGTTGATTATTATCTTTTCGATCATGGCTCTGGAGGAACTGGGGAAAGTTTTGATTGGTCTATGTTGAAAGAAGTCAATAAGTCTGTATTTTTGGCAGGGGGAATCAATCTTTCTAATATTGATGAAGCTTTAAAACTGAATGTTTATGGATTAGATGTTTCAAGTGGTGTTGAAACAGATGGTTTTAAAGATAGGGAAAAAATTAAGGAAATCGTAAGGAGAGTTAGAAATGAAAGGTAGATATGGAATACATGGGGGACAGTACATACCTGAAACTTTAATGAGTGAAATTCATAAAATTGAAGAGGCTTATGAATTTTATAAAAATGATCAAGCATTTAATGATGAACTTAATACATTATTAAAAGAATATGCTGGTAGACCATCTTTATTATATTATGCGAAAAAGATGACAGAAGATTTAGGTGGCGCTAAAATCTATTTAAAAAGAGAAGATTTAAACCATACAGGTTCTCATAAAATCAACAATGTATTAGGACAAGCTTTAATGGCTAAAAAAATGGGAAAAACAAGAATTATTGCTGAAACTGGTGCTGGACAACATGGTGTAGCTACAGCCACAGCAGCAGCCTTGCTTGGACTTGAATGTGAAATTTTTATGGGAAAAGAAGATACAGATCGTCAAGCTTTAAATGTTTATCGTATGGAACTTTTAGGAGCTAAAGTACATCCTGTAACTACAGGGACAATGACTTTAAAAGATGCGGTCAATGAAGCAATGAGAGAATGGACAAAACGTGTGGATGATACGATGTATGTTTTAGGTTCTGTGATGGGACCTCATCCATTTCCAATGATGGTGAGAGATTTCCAAAGTGTGATTTCTAAAGAAGCAAGAGAACAAATTCTTGAATATGAAGGTAAACTTCCTACAGCTGTGATGGCTTGTGTTGGTGGTGGAAGTAATGCGATGGGAATGTTCTATAATTTTATCAATGATAAAGATGTAAAACTTATTGGTTGTGAAGCCGCTGGTAAAGGTGTCGATACAGCTTTAACAGCAGCAACAATTGCGACAGGATCATTAGGTGTCTTCCATGGAATGAAATCTTACTTCTGTCAAGATAAATACGGTCAAATTGCACCTGTTTATTCTATTTCAGCCGGTTTAGATTACCCAGGTATTGGACCTGAACATGCTTATTTACATGATACAAAACGTGCGCAATATGTACCAGTTACAGATGATGAAGCAGTGGATGCTTTTGAATACATTGCAAAAACTGAAGGAATTATTTGTGCCATTGAAAGTGCACATGCGATTGCACATGCAATCAAAATAGCACCAACTATGAAAAAAGATGATATTTTAATTGTTTGTCTTTCAGGTAGAGGAGATAAGGATGTTGCAGCGATTGCAAGATATAGGGGGAAAGAAATCTATGAATAGAATATATAAAGCTTTTGAAAATAAAAAAGCCTTCATTGGTTTTTTAACAGCAGGGGATCCTGTAATAGATAAAACAGTAGACTATATTTTAGATATGGAACAAGCAGGGGCTAGTTTGATTGAAATTGGTATTCCCTTTTCTGATCCAATTGCTGAAGGACCAACCATTCAAGAAGCAAATGTACGTGCTTTAAAAAACAAAGTTACAACAGATGATGTTTTTGAAATGGTTAAAAAAGTAAGAGAAAAAAGTGATATTCCTTTATGTTTTATGACTTATTTAAATGTTGTTTTCCATTACGGTTATGATGAATTCTTTAAAAAATGTCAAGAAGTTGGCATTGATGGTATTATTCTTCCAGATTTACCTTATGAAGAAAGTCAAGAAGTCAAAGATGTTTGTTATAATTATGATGTTACTTTAATTTCAATGATTGCCCCAACAAGTAAAGATCGTGTTGAAATGATTGCAAAAGAAGCAAAAGGATTTATCTATCTTGTATCGTCAATGGGTGTTACAGGGACAAGAGATAATACTTCATTTTCTAATAATCTTGAAGAAATTATTGAACATATTCGTCAAGTAACAAATACACCAGTAGCTATTGGTTTTGGTATTAATAAACCAGAACAAGTAAAAGAGTTTAAACAATATGCTGATGGTGTCATTGTTGGTAGTGCAATTGTTAATATTATTAAAGAACATGGAAGTCAAGCAGATGAACCTTTAAAAGAATATATTCAATCACTTACAAATGAACTATAAAAGTGCAAGCTAAGTCTTGCCTTTTTATTTTGTTAGTTATATCGAATATCGATAATTTAATTAAAATGTTTATATTCATTGTTTTTGTCTATCCTAAAAATGTGGAGGTAAATCTATGAATATAAAAAAATATAATGAAATTGCAGATAAAAATAAACCACAAAAGCAAGTATTAAAACATACAGCAAGTGCTTTTTTAGTGGGTGGAGTGATTGGTATGATAGGAGAATTTTTTTTAAGTCTTTACAAAGAATTATTTTCTTTTAGTGAAAAGGAAGCCACCCCTATTATGTTGATTACTCTTATTTTAATTGCAGCAATACTAACGGGTTTAGGAATCTATGACCGTTTAGGTGATTTTGCAGGGGCAGGTTCTTTTATTCCTATTACAGGTTTTTCAAATGCGATGACTTCAAGTGCAATGGAGGCAAGAAGTGAAGGTTTCGTGACGGGAATAGGGGCTAATATTTTTAAACTTGGTGGAGCGGTGATTACTTTTGGAATTGTTGCTTCATTTGTATTAGGAGGAATTCGTTATGTCATCACCTATTTCTGGTAGTAGTTTTGTTTTTCAAGATGTTTATATTCAAAGTGTTGGGACAACAGCAGGAATTGTTGAACATCAAGGGCCTTTAGGACATTATTTTGATAAACATTATCCTAATCATTATCATCATCATGCAAGTTATGAACAGGCAGAAATTGAAATGCTGAAAGATGCTATCCTTATTTGTTTAAAAAAAGGAAAAGTAAAAAAAGAAGAAATTGATTTATATTTTGGAGGAGACTTAAATAATCAAATTACAGCGTGTTATTATTACGCTAATCATTTACATCGACCTTTTATTGGCTTATATAGTGCATGTAGTACGATTGGACTTGCTCTAGCAAATGCTTCAATTATGATTGAAAATCATAATATTCATAGTGCTATGGCTTGTACAGTTTCTCATAATGCCACAGCAGAAAGACAATTTAGATATCCTTTAGAATATGGTATACAGAGAAAAGAAACGATGACTTTTACGGCTACAGGAAGTGTCGCGGTCTTTTTATCAAATAAACCAAGTCAAATAAGAATTGAATCTATTACTTTAGGAAAAGTCATCGACTTCGATCAATATGACGCTAATGATATGGGGCGTGCCATGGCACCAGCAGCTTTAGATACCTATTTACAACATATGAAAGATCTAAAGAGAGATGGTACTTATTATGATTTAATTTTAACCGGAGATCTTTCTCGTTATGGAAAAACAATTATGAAAGATCTTTTAAAAGAAGAAAATCAAAAGTATAACGAGTATGATGATTGTGGTTGTTTACTTTATGATGTTACTCAAAATGTCTATCAAGGAGGAAGTGGTCCTGTTTGTAATGGACTTGTTAGTTTTGGCTATATTTATCAGATGATGTTAAAAGGAAAGTATCAACGTGTGCTTGTTCTAGCAACAGGGGCTTTGTTAAATCCGGTGATGACAAATCAAAAATTATCGATTCCTTGTGTTTGTCATGGCTATGTATTGGAGGTTGTCAAATGAATTACGTCTTATCCTTTTTGTTTTGTGGGTTTGTCTGTGCTGTTGCTCAACTAATTTATGAATATACTAAATTAACGCCAGGACATATTACATGTAGTTTTGTTGTACTAGGAGCACTGTTAGATTTATTTCATATTTATGATCGCTTGATTAAAATTTTTCATGCAGGGGCAATGCTTCCCATTACGAGTTTTGGCCATTCTTTAATGCATGGGGCCATGGCAATGACAAAAGAATACGGGGTTTTTGGTCTAGCAATGGGAATGTTTGATTTAACAGCAGCAGGAATTTCTTCGGCCATTTTATTTGCGTTTATTATTGCTCTTTTCTTTAAACCAAAATCATGAAAAACCCTTCGTTTGATTTAAATGTTAGATATTTAGATTTTGATGGTCGAAAAATTGAAATTGATTATATTTCTAGTTTATGTTCTGATGAATTGATTGCTTATTTGGTTGAAGGAATTACAAATGCAAAAGGAAAAACTTTAAAAGATTGTTTAAATAATGGAGATGTCAAAGAAGAATTAAATAAAGAAAATTACGAATATGCGATGCTTACAGGTTGTGCAATCGTTAAAGATATAGATAAAAGTAAAGTCTATGTTTTAGATACAAGACATTTTCCTACACGTTCAATCGAAGAACCAGATACAGAAAAATCGGTTAGAGGAAGTAAAGATGGATTTAATGAAAATCTATTAAATTGTGCAGGTTTGATTAGAAGACGAATTCGTACATTAGATTTAGTAATGGAAAAAGTTGTTGTAGGTAAAAAAAATAAATTAGATATTTGTTTATGTTATTTAAAAAGCGAAATAGATCAAACCATGTTAAAAAGTATTAAAGAAAGACTTAATGAAATAAAAAATGAAGATTTAATTATGACAGATCGTGCTTTGGAAGAATTAATTTTTGACCAAAGTTATAATCCTTTTCCCCTTGTAAGATACAGTGAAAGACCAGATGTGGTTTCTACACACATTCATCATGGTTATCTTGCCATTATATGCGATACTTCAAGTTCTGTTATGATGTTACCTACAACTTTGTTTGAAATTCTAGAACATGTTGAAGAACATCGACAAACACCTATTATTGGTACTTTTATTCGTTTAATTCGTTTTAGTGCTGTATTTCTTTCAATTTATTTGGTTCCTTTATGGATGTTGATTGTAAATCAAGGAAGTGTCAGCCTAAAAAAATTATTTTCAATTATTTTAGTTGAACTGGCAGTAGAGCTTTTAAGAATTGCAACCATTCATACGCCCAATTCTATTTCAAATACGATGGGGATGATTGCTGCTATTTTACTAGGAGAATTTGCGATTGAACTCGGTTTTTTTTCAGGAGAGATTCTTTTATTTGTATCTATTGGAGATGTTTGTGGTTTTGCCACACCTAATTATGAATTATCTTTAACCAATAAATATGTAAAAATATTTATGATTCTATTTTCAGGATTATTTGGTTGGCTAGGCTTTATTGCTTATCAAGTTATTTTATATATGTATTTAATATCATTAAAACCTTTTGGCTTTTCCTATCTTTATCCATTAATTCCTTTTAATGGAAAAGATTTACTCCAATTCATTATTAGAGAACCTAAGAAATAAAAATTTTATTAAATTAATCAAATGATTATAGTTTATCAAAAAACAGAGGTTCCTATTTAACCTCTGTTTTAAAATAAAGTAAAAATAATTAAACTACATGTAGCAATAGCAACAGCTGGTGGATCGATATGTGTACCACAATCTGTATTGAGCACCATCCCAAAAATTAATCCAATAAAATGAGCAATGATACCAAAAATAACAGCAATCAAAATATTACCTGTTTGTGCCATTGCATAACCTACAACAAGAGTTGTATGGTGTGTAGCAGGGAAAGCAGGATCACTTAAAGCAAAGATAAGTGTTAAAGCACTAATTGAAAAACCAATTGTATAAAGACCTGTTTCTTTTGCAAAATAAGCCATAACTGTTGATACAGCTAAACCAATTAAAAATTGAAATCCCCAAAATGAAGGAGATGCTTTTTCTAAGAAATCTAAATTCTTTTCATTATATGTATCTTCTTGATTGAATAAGATTCTTCCTAAAACTCCTACAAGAATAACCGAAACTGCTCCGGTATCTACTGGAAATGAAAAATAATTTTCAAAAGCAAAAATCAAATAACCTAAAACCCCACCGATAGCACCTACGAGTAAAACCTTTGGATCATTGGTAAAAGCAAGTGACCTAGAAGTTTCAACGCCTCTTATTTCATGTTTTGTTCCTGCATAGGCAGTTGCAAGTCCTGCAGCGTTAAAGATAATACATGGTAAAAATAAATTATTTGATAAAGCTTCATTTAAAAATGTGGTATTAACACCAACATGTTCTAATAAAAATATAAGGAGACCGACAAAACCTGTACAAATAAAGGTTTGTGTTCCACCAATTAGTGTTCCTAAAATTCCTGCAAAAAAAGCTAATATAATTGATGATAATGAAAACATTTTATAACCCCTTTCAGGCGTATTATATAGGAAATAATCAACATAATAAATACAAAATATAAATTTATGTTATAATACCTAAGAGGTGAAACAATGGAATATCAAGTTATATTAGATGATTTTCAAGGCCCTTTAGATTTATTGTTACATTTAATTAAAGAAAAAGAGATGGATCTACAAACACTTGAATTATCAGTTATTACAGATCAATATTTACAATATATACATATGATGGAATCATCACAACTTGAAGTGATGTCTGAATATTTAGTCATGGCTGCACAGCTTATTGAAATGAAAAGTAAAATGCTTTTACCTAAAGAAAAAGTACAAATTGAAGATGAGTATCAAGAAGATCCAAGAGAAGCACTCATTAGAAGACTTATTGAATATAAAAGATATAAAGATGTTTTAGACGAGATTCAAGAAAAATATGAAAAAAGACAATCTATGTTGATTAAACCCTCTAATAATATGGAAGAATATGTCATTGATACTTCAACAATGATTCCAAAGGGGTTAGAAGTATATGATTTAATGAAGGCTATGCAAAAAATGTATCAAAGAAAAATGTTATCACGACCATTAGATACACATATTTCTAAAAAAGATATTTCCATTGAACAAAGAAGTGATCAAATTAGAAATTATTTTAAAGTAAGAGTTAATAAAAGGGTAAAATTAGATGAATTATTTGATAGAGGAGATCGCTATTATTTTATCGTGACATTTTTATCGATTTTAGTTTTAGCTAATGATAAAGAAGTTGAAATTATCCAAGAAGGATTGTTTGATGATATTTATGTAGAGGGGAAAGAGTAATGGAAGATTATAATAATATTATAGAAGGTATCCTTTATCTAAAAGGTGATGAAGGTATTGATATAAAAGAATTATCACTGATTTTAGAAATTTCTAAAAAAGAAGCTGTGGAAGCTATGGACCATTTTATAGAAGCTTATTCAAAAAGAGGCTTTGATGGCCTACAAGTTGTTGATTTTGGTGGTAAATATAAACTTGCAACGAATCCTCAATATTTTCCTTATTATCAAAAAATGGTAGAACAATCAAAAGCAACACTTTCTCAAGCAGCTTTAGAAACACTCGCTATTATTGCCTATAATCAACCAATTACTCGTGCTAAAGTTGAAGATATTAGAGGAGTTGGTTGTGATGGCATGATTAGAAAACTCATTGCTAAAGCACTTATTAAAGAAGTAGGCAGAGAAGAAAGTCCAGGACTTCCTATTTTATATGGGGTGACAGATGAATTTATGGATGCTTTTTCTTTAGCGTCTTTAGATGAACTTCCAGAACTTGGTGATGTTGTAGAGACAGAAAGTGATGAAGATATATTTAAAACGAAATATCAAGAGAGGGATTTATAGTGAAACTCATCAATCATTTAAAAACAATTAATAAACATAAATACTATGTAACAACGCTTTGTTTTAAATGTGGTTTATATAAACAAGGATTACTACATGATTTATCAAAATATTCGCCAACTGAACTAAAAACAGGTGCTAAATATTGGGTAGGGACGCGTTCACCTAATTCAATTGAAAGAGAAACGATTGGTTATTCTTCCGCTTGGCTTCATCATAAAGGAAGAAATAAACATCATTGGGAATATTGGGTTGATTTTTCAAGAGAAGGAGTCGTTCCTGCTAAAATGCCTACAAAGTATGTTGTGGAAATGTTTTGTGATCGTGTTGCGGCAACAATGGTTTACCGTGGAGAAAATTTTGATGTATCGGCTCCTTTAGATTATTATAATAAGACACATGGTTATTATGTCATTCATCAAGAAACAGATGCAATGATTAAAGATATGTTAGTTCATTTATCTAAAAGTAATTTAGAAGAAACAATTGATTATATTAAAGAAACTTATTTATAAATTCTATGTTTTGCATAGAATTTTTTTATAGAAATGATATAATAGTTACATTATATTTAAGGAGCTTGAAGATGAATTTTTTACATTTAAAATATTTAATAGAAGTTGAAAAATATGAATCTATTTCTAAAGCAGCACAGCATCTCTATATTAATCAACCACGTTTATCTAAAATTATTAAAGAAATAGAAGAAGAAGCTAATATAAAGATATTTGAAAGGCATAATAAAGGGGTTGTTCCAACAACTAAAGGAAGAGAATTTTTATCACAGGCTAAAAAAATTGTTCAAGAAGTAGATTATTTAAAAAATATGTATCAGGATGATCCTCATAAATTGAATTTAGATATTTGTGTCCCTCGTTCAAGTTACATCTCAGAAGCTTTTATTGAATATTTAAAAATGGATAATAATATGAAAAAGGAATTGAATCTAAATTATCGAGAAACGAATTCAATTGATACGATTCAAAATGTTTATGATGGAGAAAATAATTTAGGAATTGTACGTTTTCCTTTAAGAGATCAAGATTATTATTTCAATATTTTAAATTTAAAAGAATTGACTTATGAAAAACTATTTACTTTTGATTACCAAATTCTTATTTCAAAAGGTAATCCTCTTAAAGATAAAGATATCTATATGAAAGATTTAAAGAAACAAATTGAATTAAAACATGGAGATATTCATATTCAAGAAGATCATCATAATCATAAGCATATGAACATTTATGAAAGAGGAATACAATTTGAACTTTTAAGTGAGATTCCAGAAACTTATATGTGGGTTGCCCCAATACCTAAAAAGCTTTTAAAACAAAATGATTTTGTTTTAAAAGCTTGTAAAGATAAGAAAATACCATATGTTGATTATTTAATTTATCGAAAAGGATATGTTTTATCAAAAGAAGATCAAAATTTTATAGAATGTTTGAAAAATGGAATCGAACAAGTAAAGTAAAAAAATGTACATGTAATGTGAAAAAAATAACTTGATATATAAAAAAAAGCATATCACTATGCCTTTTTAGTATCTAACCAAAAATAAATGTAAGTGCTATCATTAGAGATAGGAAAAGAGGAGAATAAGTTATGCAAAGATTTACATTACCTAGAGATTTATATCATGGAAAAGGAGCATTAGAAGCTCTAAAAACTTTAGAAGGAAAAAAAGCAATTGTATGTGTTGGTGGAGGATCAATGAAACGTAATGGTTTCTTAGATCGTGCTGTTAACTATTTACAAGAAGCTGGAATGGAAGTTAAATTATTTGAAGGTATTGAACCAGATCCATCAGTTGAAACTGTTATGAAAGGTGCAGCTGTTATGGAAGAATTTAATCCAGATTGGATTGTAGCTATGGGTGGAGGTTCACCAATTGATGCGGCTAAAGCAATGTGGATTAAATATGAATACCCTGATATCACATTTGAAGATATGTGCAAAGTATTTGGTATTCCAAAATTACGTAAAAAAGCTCATTTCTGTGCAATCCCATCTACAAGTGGTACAGCTACAGAAGTTACTGCTTTTTCAATTATTACAGACTATAATAAAGGAATTAAATATCCTATCGCTGACTTTGAAATTACACCAGATGTTGCTATTGTTGATCCTGATTTAGCTGAAACAATGCCAGTTAAATTAGTTGCTCATACTGGTATGGATGCAATGACTCATGCTATTGAAGCATATGTTTCTACAGCAAACTGTAATTATACAGATCCACTTGCTATTCATGCAATTGAATTAATTCAAGCTAACTTAGTAAAATCATATAATGGAGATATGGCAGCAAGAGATACAATGCATGATGCTCAATGTTTAGCTGGTCAATCATTCTCTAACGCTTTATTAGGTATCGTTCACTCAATGGCACATAAAACAGGTGCTGCTTTCGTTGATCAAGGTGGACATATTATTCATGGTGCAGCTAATGCAATGTATTTACCAAAAGTTATTGCTTTCAATGCCAAAGATCCAACAGCTAAAAAACGTTATGGTGTCATCGCTGATTACATGCATTTAGGTGGAGCAGATGATGATGAAAAAGTTGCTTTATTAATTAAATATTTAAGAGGTATGAATGATGAATTAAATATTCCTCATGGAATCAATAAATATGGCGCAGATGGTATGCCAGCTGAAACTGGATTTGTTCCAGAAGATATCTTCTTAGCACGTGTTGATGAAATTGCTGATAATGCAATTGCTGATGCATGTACAGGATCAAACCCACGTATTCCAAACCATGATGAAATGGTTGCTTTATTAAAAGCTTGCTACTATGATACAGAAGTAGATTTCTAATAGAATAAATGAGGTCCTAAATAGAGGACCTCTTTTTTATGTATATATACTATAAATACGTTTTTTAGGTGTTTAATACATACTTATGAAAACAATATTTCTTTTATTTATCTATAATAAAGATAGATAAAGGGGGTAGCTATTATGAAGTATGCAATATTAGATGGAAAATTAACTCATATTTCTAAAGTGAAAAAAGGAACAATTGCCAGAGTTTTTGGATACAGTGATGATTTAGTAATAGCTGTAGGTGGTAGGGAAAGAAAATATTGGAAATATTTAGATGTGAAACGTACAAGAATGTATCAAGAATTATAGGAATAACATTGTTTATTCCTTTTTTTGTTTGTATAATAGAATTATTGGAGGTTATAGGATGAAATATGGAAATGAGATAAAAAATATATGTCATCTTGCATGGCCTGCTATTATTCAAGAAGCAATGAATACGGTAGTGACTTATGTAGATACAGCGATGGTTGGTTCTATGGGAGCAACAGCTTCTGCAGCAGTTGGTTTAACATCTACTGTTACTTGGTTGTTAGGAAGTATTTCGGTTGCCTTTGGAGTGGGTGTCTTAGCCGTATGTGCTCAATCAGATGGCGCTAAAGATTATAAAAAAGTACAGATTGCGGGTCAACAAGCCTTATTTATTTCTTTTATTATAGGATTGATAACAACTATTATTAGTATCATAATTGCTCCATTTTTACCTGGTTGGCTCAATGGTGCCAAAGAAATAAGGCATGATGCTTTTTTATATTTTTTAATTGTATCAGCACCATTTATATTTAGAACATTTATTATTATTCTCTCTTCAACTTTAAGAGCTGTTAAAGATATGAAAACACCAATGATGATCAATGTTTATATGAATATAATCAATATCGTTTTAAATTTCTTTTTAATTTATCCGACAAGAAAGATATTTGGTATAACTGTTTATGGAGCTGGTTTATCCGTAGCCGGAGCAGCGATAGCTTCAGCTATTTCTTATATTGTTGGAGGAATCTTGATTTTTAGACATTATTATCAAAATAAAATCTTTGATTTTAAACATACAGGATTTCATTTTCATAAACCAGTATGTTTAGAATGTTTAAAAATTTCTATTCCTGTTGTTATGGAAAGAAGTGTTATTTGTTTAGGACATGTTACTTTTGCTTCGTTGATTGCTAAATTAGGAGTTGTTTCTTTGGCAACACATTCGATAGCAATTCAAGCAGAACAAGCGTTTTATGCACCGGGGTATGGTTTCCAATCAGCAGCAAGTACACTTGTAGGAAATGCTGTTGGTGAAAAAGATGAATCTAAAGTTAAAAGAATGACGTATCTTACATGTGCAATTACTTTAAGTATCATGGCTATTGCTGGTGTTTTATTATTCATAAATGCTCAAAATATTATGTCGATTTTTACTCCTGATCAAAAAGTTATCGCTTTAGGAACTAGGGTATTAAGGATTGTTTCTATTAGTGAACCAATCTATGGTATCTTGATTATTTTAGAAGGAACTTTTAATGGAATGGGGGATACCAAAGCACCATTTGTATTTTCTTTGATTACGATGTGGGGAATAAGGATTTTTGGTTCAATGCTCATGATCAATGTCTTTTCATTTGGACTTGAAAGTGTTTGGATCATGATGGTTTTAGATAATATTTCTAGATGTTTATTATTATCAACACGTTTTTTGAAAGGAAAATGGAAATATCGGGTTTATCAATAGGAGGAAAGAAAATGAAATATAAAAAATTTGAAAATACAATTATCGCAAGAATTGATAAGGGTGAAGATATTGTTGAACAAGTTAAAAATATTGCTTTAAAAGAAAATATCAAACTTGCAAGTATTCAAGCTTTAGGTGCAATTAATGATTTTACAGTCGGTGTTTTTAAAACAAAGGAAAAGAAATATTATGCTAATGAATTTAAAGGTGATTATGAAATTGTATCTCTTACGGGAACTATTAATACAATGAATGGTGAATATTATAGTCATATGCATCTATCTGCTGGAAATGATCAAGGAGAAGTTTTTGGTGGTCATTTAAATAAAGCAATTGTTTCAGCAACGTGTGAAATGGTTATTCAAGTCATCAATGGACAAGTAGATCGTTACTTTGATGAAGAAATTGGTTTAAATTTATTAAAATTATAAAGGAGCTATCTATGGAATATTTAACATTACCACAAACGGATTTAAAGGTATCAAAGATTGCTTTAGGATGTATGAGAATTGCTGATAAAAGCATTGAAGAAGTGGAAGAACTTGTCAAAACTGCTCTAGAATCAGGAATTAATTTTTTTGATCATGCAGATATTTATGGTGGAGGAAAATCAGAAGAATTATTTGGTGAAGTATTAAAAAGACATCCTGAATATAGAAAACAGATGATTATTCAAACAAAGTGTGGTATTGTTCCTGGAAAAAGATATGATTTTTCTAAGGAACATATCTTAAAATGTGTCAATGAATCATTAGAAAGATTACATACAGACTATGTAGATATTCTTTTGCTTCATAGACCAGATGCTTTATGTGATCCTCAAGAAGTTGCTGAAACTTTTAATGAATTATATGAAGCTGGAAAAGTTCATTATTTTGGTGTTTCTAATCACACACCTTTACAAATAGAATTATTAAAGAAATATTTAAAATATCCAATTATTATTAATCAATTACAATTATCAATCGTTCATTCAGTAATGATTGATTCAGGATTAAATATGAATATGAAAGAAGCATTTGCGCAAGATAAAGATGGTGGTGTTTTAGATTATTGTCGTTTAAATGATATTACGATCCAACCATGGAGTTCAATCCAAGCTTCTTGGGCGGAAGGAACTTTTATTGATCATCCAAATTATCAAAAATTAAATGATGTTATGCAACAATTAGCTCATAAATATCAAGTAACTAAACCAGCAATAGCGATTGCTTGGTTACTTCGTCATCCTGCACATATGCAACCAATCGTAGGGACAACATCCTCTCAACATTTAAAAGAAACAATTAAAGCATGTGATTTTACGCTTACAAGACAAGAATGGTATGATCTCTATCTTGCAAGTGAAAAACCACTACCATAGAAAGTTGCTTAGGCAACTTTTTATATACTTTATAATAAAAATAATATTTGTTGAATAAATATAATATATTGATATAATAAAGATGGGTGATGTTTATGAAATATAAAAGAATATCTACAAAAGATTATTTAGTAAATGAAGATCAATTTATTGATTTATTAGAAAATAAAGCTTTAGAAGGATGGTATTTAAAAAATATAAGTCTAAATTTTTTAACATTTGAAAAAAGAACACCACAAAGGAAGCATTATAAAATATATTATAAACAAATAAATAAAGATATAAAAGAAGCAGGATGCCGTATTATTGTTAATTATTTTGGGTTACAAGTAGTAGAAGTTGAAGATCTTTTTGCTCAACCTTTAAAACAAGATGTAGGTGATAAAAAAGAAATCTTATCAACGATCTATAATTTTACAACTCATTATTTTTTAATGATCATGGCCATTGTTTTATTAATTTCTTATCAACCTTTTAAAATACATGGGTTGCCAAGTTTACCTTATTTGACTTTTTATTTTGGTACTTATTTATTTTATACTGCTGTAAGTCTTATAAGCTTCTCTTTGTTCTTTTTGGGCTTATGTAATCTATCACATTTAAAAAAAGTAATGAAAAATAAGCCCTTTTATTTAGAAAATATTTTTAATACTTTATCTAAAATAAATCTTTATGTTGGGATTATTTTGATTTTATTAGATTTATTAAAACAAAATGGTTTCAAATCATTTCTGATTTTACTTATTTCTTGGTTAATTGGTTACCTTGGACATCTTTATAAAGAAAAACATCAAAAATCTAATGCGATTGTTTATCTTTGTGTTATTGCTACAATTGCTTTAAGTTTGTATGACCATCCAGCAGATGGCGATCCTTATAGCGCTATTGAACCTGTCCAAAGCTTGCAACAACCTTATAGCTATGAAGATGGTGGAATGTTATATCAAGGATATTCTATTGAAGGGGATCATGGAATGATGGAAGGCTATTATAAAGGATATACGGCAGCTATTTCAAAAGGTATTTTTGAATATCAAGTAGAAAATATTTTTAAAAATAAAATAGCTTATAAAAAAATTATTCAGCAATATCCTCTGATAACTCAAAAAGATAGTGATTTATGTTTTAAATATAAGCAAAAATATGTTGTATTAAAGGGTCAAGAAGTTTTTTATATCAATAACAAAGAAGGATTACCACTTTCTAAATGTATTAAATATTATCAACGATTAAAGATCTAAGAATTTCTTAGATCTTTTTTGTATTAAAATAATAAAAATAATATTGATATATAAATAATATAATAATATAATAAAAGTAAGGAAAAGATAAATTACATCTCTAGGCAAATAAAGTATTTATTAGAATATATGTAGAAAGGAATGTGAGATTTATATGAAGATAATAGATAAAGTATGGGTCTTTGATTATTTAATGGAAATTTTTATGATCATGACCATGGTTTGTGGTCAAAGCTTACTTACAAATTCTTTAAATTCTTTAGGATATATTAGTATTCATATTAGTTTTATTATTTATTGTTTATTTTATTTTTTACCTATTTTATATTTTATTGCCTTATGGAATAGTGATGTCATAGATTATCGAAAAAATATAATTCTACTTATTATCTTATTTATCTTTAATAAATTATTTCATGGAAATCAAGTTCAACTTTCTTTTCCATTACCTGCTATAGATTTTTATGTAGTTATTTGTTTAATTATAACGATAGTATTTTATATAAGGAGAAAAAATGATGAAAGTAAAACTCATTTTAAGTCTTGATCAACTAGAAAAAGCATATAAGGAATATAAAAAAGCCTTTCGTTTTTCTGGGTTATTCTTTGGTATTCATCAAGAAATAATGGAAGATAAAGATTTTGAAAAATATTTATATTTTTCAAGTGATAAAGTTGAATGTTATGATATAGAAAAACATAATCTTTTTGAAATAGACTATGATGATTTTTATGAAGTTGATCTATCTTTAAAACAAAAGGTAGTTTGTATGTTAGTAACAACAAGAAATCAACAATATTCTTTTGAATGTAAACAAGATGCACGTTTTTTACAAATAATTGATCTTTTTGAACAAAAGAAAATAAGATATATAGATAGAAGTCATTTTATTTCAATCAAGCGATAATCATTGAAAGAAGGGAAATTTACCCTTCTTTTTCATTTAATGAATAAATCTTAATAGAATGAAAACAGGAGGGATAAAATGATTTATTCGCTTATTGTACTAACAGCAGGCTTTTTTGTTTTAGTGAAAGGAGCGGATTGGTTTGTAGATGGAGCATCTTCACTGGCAAGTATTTTTCATGTTTCTCAATTAGTTATTGGATTGACGATTTGTGCGATGGGAACCAGTTTGCCAGAGGCAGCTGTTTCATTAGTAGCAGGGTTAAAAGGAAATTCAGGAATTACCATTGGGAATGTTGTTGGAAGTAATATTTTAAATATTTTGATTGTTTTAGGAATGAGCGCTTTGATTACAAAAATAAAGATTGAAAAATCAACATTGTTCATTGAAATTCCTTATATGTTGCTTTCAAGTCTTGTTTTACTTGTTATGGGAAAAAGTCAACAAGTTGTATCGTTTCAAGAAGGACTTATTTTAATAGGTATGTTTATCGTTTATTTACTTTATTTGTTTTGGCTGTCACAAAAAGAAAGTGAGGAGGAAGTCTCTCCACAATACTCTTTTATAGGATGTGTGTTGTTGATTGGTTTAGGTATCTTTTTTGTTATGATTGGTAGTCAACTGGTTGTTAAAGCAGCCACTCAAATAGCTTATTGGTTCCATTTTTCTCAAAGATTCATCGGTTTAACGATTGTTGCTTTTGGAACATCATTGCCTGAATTAGTAACCTCTTTACAGGCAGCTAGAAAAGATCATGTGGGTATTGCGATTGGAAATATTGTCGGAAGTAATATTTTTAATATTTTATTTATTGCTGGAGGTGTTTCTTTAATTTGTCCAGTACCTTTTGAAAGTAAATTTATTGTAGATATGTTTGTAGCTATAGGAAGTGGTTGTTTATTATGGCTTTTAACGATTTATCGACATGAATTAAATAGAATAGGTGGTCTTTTGATGTTACTTTCCTATGTAGTGTATTTAATCTATTTGTGTTAAACGGAAAGAAGAAACATAGAATGATATAGGTGATATAATGAAATTATTGATTAGTTTTTTGATGATTTTTCAAATGATTTGTACCAATGTCGAGTTTTATGGAAAGAGTTATATTGTATATGATAGTTTAAATCAATATGTTGTAGAAGGCAGAAATATAGATTATTTACAAAGTGTTGCTTCAATTTCTAAAATTATGACTGCCATCGTTGTTATTGAAAATAGTCGCTTAGATAAAAAGATTACAGTTGATGAAACGATTAATAAAGCTTATGGGAGTTGTGTCTATATACATATAAAAGATCGAATTACGATTCAAGATCTTTTATATGGTTTAATGCTTCGAAGTGGGAATGACTGTGCTTTAATGCTGGCTAAAAGTGTTGGTGGAAGTGTTGAACGTTTTGTGGAAATGATGAATGAAAAAGCTAGAGATATAGGGATGAAACAGACACATTTTTCGAATCCTTCAGGTTTAGATGAAGAAGATGAAGGAAATTTATCAACAGTTAAAGAAATGGCGATGCTTTATCGTTATTGTTGTCAAAATCCTCTTTTTAATCAAATTGTTAAAACAAAAGAGTATAAAAGACTAGATGGAAAAGGTTATTGGCATAATAAAAATCGTCTTTTAAAAGAATACCCTTATTGTGTTGGTGGTAAAACAGGTTATACCAAAAAAGCCAAAAGAACATTGATTACACGAGCTATAAAAAAACAAGTTGATTTAATTATTGTTACTTTTAATTGTGGAAATGATTTTGAGTTTCATCAAAAAAAGTATGAGGAATGTTTTAAAAATTATGAAAAACTTGTGTTGTTTGATAAAGGGGTTAGAAATATTAAAGGAAACTGGTACTTGTTTGAAAATGATTTGTTGATGTCAAAAGAAAAGGATGAAAGTGTAAGTTATTTGATTCATAATGAAGAAATGTTTATTTATAGAAATCAAACGTATATTAAAAAAATTAAATTAAAGAAATATCGGTTTAGAAATTTTTATTTAATGATCTTAAAGGATCTAGTTTATGAATAAGATCTTTCATTATGGGATTATTCTTTTTATTATTGTTGGTTTGATTTTTAATAAACAAGAAGCCATGTTAAAAGCTCTTTTACAAACACCTTTTGATGTCTTTGAACTTTGTAAAACACTCATTTTAAGTATTTGTTTATGGAATGGCTTATTAAAAATCATTCAGGCTTCAAATATGGTGAATCATTTAAATTTTCTATTTAAACCACTATTACGTTGGATCTATGGACGATGTATTCAAGATGAACAAATCTATCAAGCACTATCTTCAAATTTGATTGCTAATCTATTAGGACTTGGAACACTTGCTACAATGAGTGGTTTACAAGCAATTTCTAAATTAAAAGAAAAGAATTATTCCCTTCAAATAAAAATACTCGTAGTAATCAATACGGCAGGCTTTTCTATTTTACCAACTACCATGATGACAATTAGACAAAATTATCATAGTCAAAATATTTTAGCTTTTTATCCTTATAGTTTATTTATTGGTTTTTCAATTACAATTATAGGAATTGTTATTATTAAGGTGATTGAACATGTCTAATTTAATTCTACTTATTATTTTATGGAGTTTTTTAGAATGTGCTTATAAAAAAATACCTATTTATGAAGAATTTATTACAGGAGTCAAAGAAGGAATGCATTATTTAATGATTCTTTTTCCTTCTTTAATGCTTCTTACTTTATGGGTCAATCTTTTTTTAAGTAGTGGTTTTATCTCTTTAATAGGTACTTTCTTTATTCGATTTTTTTCAATTCCCCTTGATTTATTATTAATGGCTTTTACAAGACCAATAAGTAGTCAAACTTCTCTTATTATTTTAAAAAGAATTTATGATCATTATGGAATAGATCATCTTTATAGTTTAATGGGATCAATTTTACAAACTGGAAGTGATACAACTTTATATGTTGTTTCTTTATATTATGGAAGTATTCATTTAAAGAAGTATAGCTATACATTATGGTTAGGCTTTTTCTTAGATTTTCTTTCATTTGTTTTTATGCTTTGTTTTTATTATTTAGGAATGATTTCGTAAGTTTTTAATATATTGGAATAAAAGGAGTTATGATAATGGAAACGAAACAAATTCTTAAAGATATTGGTAAAAGATGTCAAGGTGATATTTATTTAGGAATTGTTGGACCTGTAAGAAGTGGAAAATCGACTTTTATTAAAAGATTTATGGAAATGGCGGTTATTCCTTATATTGAAGATCCTGATGTAAAGATAAGAACGATCGATGAACTTCCACAATCAGGAAAAGGCAAAATGATTATGACTGTAGAACCTAAGTTTATACCGAATCAAGCCGTTAAGATAGATTTACAAGATGATTTTAAAATCAATGTACGTTTAGTTGATTGTGTAGGATATGTGATTGAAGGGGCAAGTGGTTATCAAGATGACAGTGGGATACGTCTTGTTAAAACACCATGGTATAATGAAAGTATACCTTTTGATCAAGCAGCTAAAATTGGAACAAAAAAGGTTATTCAAGATCATTCAACGATTGGAATCGTTGTTACTAGTGATGGTAGTTTTCTAGATATTGATGAACAAAGTTATCACAGTGCAACAAAAGAAATCATTCAAGAGTTGCAAGATATAGGGAAACCATTTATTGTGATTGTCAATAGTAAAGATCCTTCAAGTTCAAAGTGTCAAAATGTTGTTGAAAGTTATCAAAAAGAATACGATGTACCAATCATTGCTATTGATACAACCAACATGTTAGAAACTCAAATCGTGCATCTTTTACAAGAAGCACTTAATGAATTTGGAATTCATGAGGTGAAAATTGAAGTTCCGCGTTATATTGCAATGTTAAATCAAAAACATTGGTTAAAACAAACATTAGATGAAGCACTAAAAAATTCATTAGTAGAAATCAAAAAAATAAAAGATGTCAAACATCTTACAGAAGGTATTGAATCGTATGACTTTGTTAAAAGAGCTTATTTAAAAAGTGTCGATACATCTCATTCTTCAGCGACGATTCGCATTGAAGAAAGAAATGGTTTATATGATGAATTACTAACAAATATTGTTGGTTATGAAGTAGATCGTTCTTCTATTCTTGCCTTGTTACAAGAATTGATGACTATCAAGGATGAATATGATGGTATTTCGAATGCCCTTAGTATGGTAAGACAAACAGGTTATGGTTATGCGATTCCTCGTTTAGAAGAAATAGAATTATCAAAACCAGAAATTATTAAACAAGGTTCTAGATATGGAATGAAGTTAAAAAGTAAAGCAGCAACCACTTATATGATTAAAATTGATATTGAAAGTACATTTGAACCAATTATTGGTTCAAAGCAACAAGCGGAAAGCTTTATTGATTATTTAAATCATAATGGAAATGATAAGGAAGCTATTTTTTCATGTGATGTTTTTGGCAGAAAATTAGGTGATTTAATAGAAGAAGGGATGTATTATAAATTGAATATGATTCCAGAAAATGCAAGTTTAAAAATACATGATATATTGTCAAAAATTGTAAATAAAGGTAAATCAAATGTGATAGCAATTGTTTTATAATTTTTTGAAAAAGTTCTTTAAAAATCTCTTGAAACAACATTTTTTAGATGCTATACTAACCTAGTATTTTTATTATTGCGGGGTGTGAAAATGAATAAGAAAGAATTAGTTGAATCAGTTTCAATAGAACGTAATTTAACAAAAAAAGAAGCAGAACTACTTGTAGATACTGTGTTTAATACGATTACTAGAAGCGTTGTTGAAGGAGATAAGGTACTTATTTCTGGATTTGGTACTTTTAAAGTCAATGATCGTAAAGCTAGAAAAGGAATTTCTCCTAAAACTCAAGAAGAAATGATTATTCCTGCTAGTAAAACAGTGACATTTAAACCTAGTAACAGATTAAAAGATGCTATGAATTAAGCATCTTTTTCATTTTCTGTTCATAATAGAAGTGTAAACTATAAATCGAGGTGAATAAAATGTTTAATTATTACTATTATACAAATTCTTATTATATGTTAGGGAATATACTTGTTTTAGTTGGTGTTGCTTTGATGGCACTTGCACAAATGAAAGTTTCAAGTGCTTATAATAAATATTCAAAGGTTCAAAATAGCAGACATTTAACGGGCTATGATGTGGCGCGAGAAATTCTTGATCAACATGGTTTGTCTTCTGTTCAAATCTTTGAAGTTCAAGGACGTTTAAGTGATCACTATAATCCAAGTAACCAAACATTACATCTATCTCGTGATATTTATCATGGGACAAGTATTGCTTCACTTGCGGTAGCTGCTCACGAATGTGGACATGCACTTCAACATCAAGAAGGTTATAGACCATTGACATTTAGAAATGCTATCGTTCCTGTATGTAACTTTTCTTATAATTTAGGATGGGTTGCCATTATGATTGGTCTTTTTATGGGAAGAACATCTATTGCTTGGATTGGTGTTTTACTTACAAGCTTAATGTTATTATTTCAAATTGTTACCCTTCCAGTTGAATTTGATGCATCTTCTAGAGCTTTGAGTATTTTAAATGATCGTTATTTAGTTCAAGATGAATATTTTGGAGCTAAAAAAATGTTAACAGCTGCAGCGCTAACCTATGTTGCAGGAATGTTATCGACCCTTCTTTCATTACTTAGAATTGTCTTAGTTGTTTTAGGAAATGATCGAGGAAGAGACTAAGCCAAAAGGCTTTTTCTTTTTGTTTAAAAAGGTTATAATAAGGTGGCATGGAGGAATAATGTATGAAAGCTTTTTTTAGAAAACATCGTTTTAAAATCGTGTTAACATTTTTAGTTATTGTTTTTGTATATATATGTTTTTACATGCTTTGGGTACATGTTCCTTACACAAAGCATAAAAATGATTTAGTAAGTATACAAGAAGAAATATGTAGTCAATACCATTATGACTATGATGACTATTTTAATGCTTATCAAAATAAGAAAATAAATTATATTGTTAAAGTGAAAAATAAAAAGAAAACAATGTATGTTGTATGTAATAAAAAATTAAAAAAGGTGGATACTTTTGAAGGTGAAACTATTTCTAAAAAAGAAGTGAAGAATGCTTTTGTTCAAAAATATCAAGTAAATCCAACAAAAGTAGAGATAGGATATGAAAATGATCAATTTGTTTATTGTTTAACTTATAAAGGAAAGGATACTTTATTATATGCGTTTTATTCTTTAGATAATGGAGAATTTTTGAAAGCATATAAATTATAAAAAGATATGATTAAATATTTAAAAGATTTAGAATGTATAAATTTAGAAAGATTATTACTTTTAAGAGGGAAAGAACTCTCTTTGACAGATGAAGAATGTCATATATTACTATTGATTGATACTTTTGTTACGTTGCACAAAAAAATGATTACACCTTCATTATTATTAAAATATTCATCACTTACTCCTCATGAAATGGATCATATTTTAGATTCTCTTTTAAAGAAAAAATGGATTTTTAATAAAAATGGAGCGATATGTTTAAATCATTTTGAAGAAAAACTTTTAGAAAATAAAGAAGCTCCAGTAGAAGAAAAAATGAATATGATTGATATTTTTGAAGAACAATTTGGTAGACCATTAACACCGATGGAATTTGATAGTATTAAAGAGTGGGTTCAAAGCGGTTATAGTGAAGAAATGATTTTAAAAGCTTTAAAAGAAGCTGTTAAAAGTCAAGTTTTAACTTTAAGATATATTGAAGGTATTTTAATTAATTGGGCTCAAAATGGAGTTAAAGAAAGATATATTGATGAAAAACCACAAGAAAGAAAAGTAAAAGAAAGTCATTATCATTGGTGGGAAGATGAATAAAGAAAAAACAAACAAAGTATTAGATTACTTTGAAGAACTCTTTCCTGATGCTCATTGTGAACTCAATCATCAAAATGTCTTTGAACTTTTAGTAGCTGTCATGCTTTCAGCACAAACAACTGATAAAAAAGTCAATCAAGTGACAGCTTCACTTTTTAAAAAGTATCCTACTGTTGAATCTTTTGCTTTAGCATCTTTAGAAGATTTACAAGATGATATTAAAATTATTGGGCTCTATAGAAATAAAGCTAAAAATTTAAAGAAAATGGCACAGGTTTTGCTTGAAGAATACAATGGTGAAGTGCCAAAAACAAGAAAAGAATTAGAAAGTTTACCAGGAGTAGGGAGAAAAACAACGAATGTTGTTTTATCTGTTGGTTTTGATGAACCTGCATTTGCTGTAGATACACATGTTGAACGGATTTCTAAAAGATTAGGCTTTGCTAAAAAAGATGATACAGTAAATGATGTTGAAAGAAAGGTTTGTCGTTCTATTCCTAGAGATAGATGGAATAAAGCACATCATCAGTTCATATTCTTTGGTAGATATTTTTGTAAAGCACAAAATCCAAATTGTAAAGAATGTCATTTATATGATATGTGTAAAGATAAAATAAAAGAAGTGAGAAAATAAGCATGGATCAAAATATTCAAAAAATATTAGAAATAAAAAATAAAAAAATGCAAAAAGCATTTAATCAAAATCATATTGAATTACTTTTTTTAGATAACAAACAAGAATTATTAAATTATTTAGATTTTTTACTTAAAGATGATCAAACAGTAGGTGTTGGTGGTTCAATGACTTTATTTGAAACAGGAGTTATTAATTATTTAAGAAATAAACCTGTTCGTTTTTTAGATCGTTATCAAGAAGGTCTTTCTAGAGATGAAATTGAAGATGTTTTTCATCAATCATTACTCGCTGATGTTTATTTAACAAGTTCAAATGCAATCGATAGAAATGGAAATCTTTATAATATTGATGGAAATGGAAATCGAGTAGCAGCAATGATTTATGGTCCTAAAAAAGTGATTGTGATTGTTGGCATGAATAAGATTTTTGATGATGAAGATTCAGCTATTCAACATATTAAAAACATATCATGTCCAGCCAATGCATTACGTTTACATAAGAACACACCATGTGTTCAAGTTGGAAAATGCGTAGATTGTCAAAGTGATGATCGTATATGTAGTGCTTATGTGAAGATTGCAAGGCAACCGTTAAGTAGAATGACGGTGCTTGTTATAAATGAAGAATTAGGATATTAGGGGGTAATACTATGTTTGAAAAAGTAAATATTCAAGATTTAAAGTTTAATCCTTTTGATGAAATTAGTAATCATTGGGTACTTATTTCAGCTAAAAAAGATGGAGTTATTAATACAATGACAGCAAGTTGGGGACAACTTGGGCATTTATGGGGTAAAAATGTAATGACTGTTTATATTCGACCTCAAAGATATACGAAAGAATTTGTAGATGCCGGAGATTATTTTACAGTTACTCTATTTGATGGTTATAAAAAGGAATTAGGTGTTTTAGGTTCTAAATCTGGTAGAGATGGCGATAAAATTGCTGAAGTTTCTTTTGATATAGAGGAAGTAGAAAATCAACCAACTTTTAAACAAGGTAAGATGGTATTTGTATGTAAAAAGATTTATAGTGATATGATTGATCCTAAACAATTTATTGATTCATCTTTAGATGAAAGATGGTATCCACAAAAAGATTATCATCAAAGATATATTGGTGAAATTATTGCTGTTTATGAAAATAAATAGGAGTTAAAAGAGGTTCGAATGAACCTCTTTTATGCGTCTGAACGTTCAAATTTATTTTTCATTGAAAGACTTAATTCGTTTAAAACAAGTGAAATTGTTTTATTTGTTTTTTCTTTTAACATATCAGCTATTTTTTGATTGGCTTGATGTTTAAGTTGAAGTTGTTTGTCTAAATCGTTTTCTTTTTGTAAAAGTTCATCATAGATGTTTATTAAGTGATGTCCTTTAGCCATAACATTTTTTTGATAACGTTCGATATGAATAGATGATTTCTTATAGGAAGCGTCTGCCATAGCTGCAATTAAACGACTTGACCAATAGAAATTATCTGTAGAAACAGTATCTGTTGTATTAGATAAATAATCTGGTGTTTCACTGATACTTCCATAGAAAGGAACCAATGCGTTAAAGACATTTGATGCATAGGCAATCCATTCAATTGCTTGGAAAGACTTAGGTACATCATTTCTTAATTGAATAACTGATAAAAAGTCATTACGATTAATTCCTATAGGACGATACATTCCTTTTTGAGATAAATCACCATAAGATTTATAAGGATCATAATTAGTTCCTTGAAAATGTAAAGAAAGAGCATATTTAACATCTTCAACAGTGATTTTCTTTTCTGGTACTTGTGACCATGGAATATCATCATCATATGGTTGATGAGTAAATGTATGTGGATTCAAATATCTTTCAATATCAAAAGCACGAGGTGTGTTATAGACATGATCTGAATCATCATGACTTCCAAAGGTGTCACGAGCATTAAATTTAGAATTTAAAGAAAGATCTAGATGATATTTTTCTATGAATTCTTTCATATCTGAAGAACACATATGATTTTTCTTGGAAGTAAGTGCATCTTCTAAATCAAAATTATCAATACCAAATTGATTAGGCATAGCTACATAGTGATCATCAGGTACTTTTTTTGCAATCCAATGATGTCCACCAATTGTTTCTAACCACCAAATCTCATCATGATCTTGAAAAGCAATCCCATTCATTTCATAAGTTCCATATTTTTCTAAAAGACTCCCTAATCTTTCAACACCTTCACGTGCACTATGAATGTATGGTAAAACAATATAAACGATATCTTCTTCACCAATTCCTCCAGAAATATGATTGATTTCATCATATTCAACAAGTGGATCAGCACCTAAAACACGTGGATTTGAAGTGATTGTTTCAGTTGCAGTCATTGCAATATTTTCTTCATTAATACCACTTGCAGCCCAAATTCCCTTTCCTTTAACTGCATTTGGCATAGCTGTATACGACATTGGATTATCAGGTAAATCAATTTCTAAATGCGAAATAACAGTTTTATATTTTCTTTTTTGTTCTTTTGAAGAAATAACGACGAACTTTTTTGGAGTGAACCCATCAGCACCAGAATCATCATTTCTAGCAATCATTGTTGAGCCATCATAAGAAGCGTTTTTCCCCACTAATAATGTTGTACAAGACATATATTTTTCCCCCTTTGTACCTTATTATAATATAAAAAAAGGGAATTTCATCCCTTATTTTTGATATTTAATTGTATAACGATTTCTACCATTTCTTTTTGAATGATAAAGAGCATCATCAGCTATTTTAAAAATATTATCAAAATTTTGTTCATTAGAAAATGTATAAACTCCCATGCTTATTGAAAAATGTATCCCGTGATGAGAAAGAGAAATTTCATTTAGATGAGACATTAATTGGTTACAAGGATAAGTCAAATCATCATGTACATTTTTTAAAAAAACAACAAATTCATCGCCACCCATACGAATAACGATATCATTTGGATTTGTATGAAATAACAAATATTTTGCAAGAGCAATCAATAATTCATTTCCCACTAAATGTCCATAAGTATCATTTACTTCTTTAAAATGATCAATATCTAAAACAATTAAAGCGTTTTGTTGCTTTGGATTCTTTTTAATATATTCATCAATGATATATTTTCCAGCTTCAAGATTATACAAATGAGTAAGAGAATCTCTTTGAGCTTGTTGTTTTAAAGAGTTTTGTTCATGCCAATTAACAGTAATATCAGAAGCTGTTGCAAGTATGATTTCTGCTTCATCATTCGAATTATAGATGACTGTTGCATCGAGTGTTTTAACACAGTATTCTTGTGAACCTCTATAATATTTACGATAGATAATAGGTCCTTTTATTTTTTGAGTAAATAAATCTACAATTTTTTGTTTATCTTCTTCAAAAACAGTTGATTTGGAAGAAGAAACATAATCTAGATAATGATCATAAATTTGTTTTTTAGATTGTTCTAAAATATCAATAATCATTCGATCATCTTGAATATGATATTCAAGAATAGAAATAGAATTATCTTTTAAAGCCATTTGATATTTCTCTTTTTCAACAGATGAAGCAAGTTCTCTGTTTTTAATAGAAGAAATATCACTTAAATAACATTGAACAATTAAATTTTTTTGATTATTGAAAATGAAATGTCCTTGATCATAAATCCATAAATAACTACCATCTTTTCTTTTAATACGATATTCTAAGTGGTGTCTTTCTAAAGCAGAAACATTTTCAGAAAGTGCTTTTATAACATTAAAAATATCATTTTTATGAATACAATTGGTCCAATGGTAATCAATATCATTTAAAAATTCTTCTTTGTTATCATATAATAAAAGTTCTAATAGATTATCATTAATATCAATAATTGAAAGCTGTTCATCTAATTTAAAAGAACATGAAGCAAGAATAAAAGGTGCTTCTTTTAAGTCCTTTGGTGTATTTCCAATAGAGGTATGAAGAAGTTCTATTTGATGATCTTTAAATACAATTGTATAAAAATATTTAGTTCTTGTTTGATATTCTTCCATATTAAGGTAAAAAACACCTTCAGTAATACATACAGAATTATTTTGATAAATAACAGTGCATGTAAACTGATCAATATAAAAAGTAAAATGATTTGATTTATAGGTTTTTATATGATTAATAATGTCATTGTATTTTAAGACATCTTCTGTATATAATCCCATGGCTTTAACATTTTTAGATAAATAAGGGATAAGTTGATCGATATCTTGATTACTAAAAATTAAATTTAAGACATCTTTTGTATATATTTTATAATTATCATTATCCATTAGTCTTTTCCTCTCTGATAGAGATATTATATCACAGATAGTTTTGTTTTAAATCAATAAATAAAAAACCATCCATTTAATGGATGGCTAATTTACATAAAAATGTATTGTTTTCTCTGTAGAAGAAGAACCATTTGATTCAACAAATTTAATAGAATATTGTTGACCATGAGATAAATTAGAAAATGTTGCATTTGCATGATTTACAGATGATAAAACATTACCATTTCGATCATAGATTGTAATTGTTACCGTATTACTTTGGCTTTGAGTATAAATATTTGCCTGAACAGAAGTTGCTGTAATTGTTGCTCCATCATTAATTTGACCACTGGCACATGAAAGAGAGGCATTAATATTTGATAAGTTTTGCGATAAATCTTTTTCTATTTTATTTGATGTACGATCAGGTGCTTTTTCATAACTATAGAAACCAGTAATCTTAAGATTAGATGTAACGGCATAGTTAAGTGTTCCTGATGCAGTAGAGAAATTTTCTCGGTGAAGTTCTTGACCATTTTGATCACTTACAACAACTGTATAAACAACTTTACCAAATGTTTTTGTTCCTTCGGTAGCATTTTCATCAGTAACAGCATTTTCTGGACTATATGGAGCAAAGTTAAATGAAAGACTTTGACCATTAAGACTTACATCAAATGAAGTAAGTTCACTTAAATTAAAGACATCACTATCAACACTTTGAGTAGGGGCAGTTCCTTTTTTAAACCAAGCTTGAATAATCATATCTTCGCTCATTCCTTCGCTTGGTGAAACATATGGATAAATACCTTTGACCATCGCTGCTTGTTCAACATCATCTGGTTGATCAGGATAAGATTTTTGACTTCCTTTACTTTGTAAATGATTTAAAAGTGTTTGAACAACTTTACCAGGATAGGCTTTATATTGACTCGTTGTTTTACCTTTATCAATACCTTCTTTACCAAATCCCATCCATACAGAACAAATATAGTCCGATGTATAAGCTGACATCCATAAATCACGGCTTTTTCCAGCCATACCATTTTTAGCACTGCTTGACCAGTTAGATGTTCCCGTTTTAGCCCCGACATTATTAATACCAGAAACGTAAGCATAATTACCACTACCATTTTTTGTATAATCAAGCATGACTTGTCTTACCATAAAAGCACTTGCTTTTGAATAAGCACTTTGTTTTGCATTATTTTGGATTTCTTCATCGATATTAAAGGTCTCTCCAGTTTGTACAACTTCTACATAATTGATCGTATGACTTTCTGTGTAAAGACCATTATTAGAAATAGTAGCGTAAGCTCCTGACATTTCAAGTGGGGAAATACCATAAGACCAACCACCAATGGCACTTGCTAGACCAATGTTTTCTTTTTCCATTGAAATACCTATGGATTCCATGGCTTCTTTGATTTTATCACTACCAATTTTTTGTTCTACTTCATCAAATGTTTTAATAGCAGGAATATTCCATGAATTTTCAAGAGCGTTTTCAACTGTCACCAAACCATGGAATTGACGATCCCAGTTTTTAAATTTACCATTATAGTAATCATCATCATTAATTGAATGTCCTGTAGACCAATCAAGATTTTCAAAAGCAAGTCCATAATCCAAAAATGGTTTTACGGAAGAACCAGGTTGTTGTTTTCTAGTAGCGTAGTTGTAATCCCCATAAGAATAATTACGACCACCAATAACAGCAACAATTCGACCATCTTGGCTTGATTGAACAGCACCACCCATACGCATATCTTCATCACTATAATCATATTTTTCACCATTACCAATAGCAGCAGCCAAAGCTTGAGTTTCACTATTACAATATGTATAGATATTCATTTGTGTTTTTAAAGGATCTAATCCTGTTCTTTTCTTTACTTCATCTGTTACGATATCTACATAAGCTGCATTAACGGAACTGTTTGTAATTTTAGATGAGCATAACATGTTTTCAACCTTCACATTTTTGGCGTCATCACATTCTTTTTGAGTGATATAACCATGCTTCACCATAAGATTTAAAATTGTATTACGTCTTTTCGTAGCGTTATTTAAACAATAATAAGGATCATAGTTGTATGGTGAATTTAAACTTCCTGCAAGCATAGCTGCTTCTGGTAGGGTCAATTCACTAACGTCTTTATTAAAATAATAACGAGAAGCAGAAGAAATACCAATTGAACGTGTACTTCTACCAAAATAGATCTTATTTAAATAAAGTGTTAAAATTTCCTCTTTACTTAAAGCTTTATCCGCTTGGATAGCAAGAATAATTTCACTAAACTTTCTCGTATATGTTTTTTCAGCATTAGGGAAGTAAGTTTTTTTAATCAATTGTTGGGTGATTGTAGAACCTCCACCTCTAATACCTCCGGCTACTAAATTAGACATAGCTGCTTTAGCAATACGTGGCAAATCAAAACCATTATGTTCAAAAAAACGTGAATCTTCAGCAGCGACAACAGCATCGACAAGAACTTGTGGAAGATCTTCATACGTGATATTTTCTCTTGTTCCGTTTTCTTCACTACCATAAGTATAAAGAACTTGCCCTTGATCATCGTACATCACACTTGCACCGGATGATAAAAGTTTCTTTGCATCAAAGGTTTCTGTATCTTTATAGACACCATAGGCTAGAACACTCACACCACCAATTAAAGCAACTAAGATACATATAGTAAGAGCGATAAATACTTTCTTTTTATTTATTTTCTTTTGAGTTTTATTTTTTTTCGAAGACATAAGATACCTCCATGTTTTTCTTATACAAGTATACCTTATTTTGTATATTAAAAGCAAATTTTAGCAAAAATAAAAGCCAACCGAAGTTGACTTTTTATTGATTTGCTCCTTGGTTTTGAGATTGATTGGTTCCTTGGTTTTGAGAAGGCTGACTATCTCCACCGGTATTACCACCCGTGTTATTGCCATTATTGTTATTACCATTAGTATTATCACCGTTATTATCATTATTAGAGTTATTATTAGAGTTATTATTAGAGTTATTATTAGAATTATTATTAGAGTTATTGTTAGAATTATTATTATTTTGATTATTTGAATTATTTTGAGATGATTGGTTATCATCTGTTGTTTGGGTTTCATTTGTTTCTGTTGTTTCTTCTGTTGTTTCTTCACTTACGGAAGCATGAGATTCATGTTTTGAACCTTTTTTATAATAATCATCTCCATCTTGTACAACAGTTGATGGTTGACTTGGATATGATTTTTTACCATCTTTACTTTGTAAATGTTTCAATAACCTTTGAACAACTTTACCAGGATAAGCTTTATAACGACTGGTTGTTTTTCCTTTTTCAATACCTTCTTGACCAAATCCCATCCATACTGAACAAATATAATTAGAAGTGTAAGCAGTCATCCATAAATCTCGACTTTTTCCAGCCATACCTTTTTTAGCACTGCTTCCCCAGTTGGATGTTCCTGTTTTAGCTCCAACATTAGAAAGACCGGATAGGTATGCGTAATTACCACTACCATTTTTAGTATAATCAAGCATGACATGTCTAATCATGAAAGCACTCGCTTTTGAATAATCACTTTGTTTTGCATTGTTTTGAATTTCTTTATCAATTTCAAAAGTTTCACCAGTTTGGACAACTTCTACATAATTAATTGTATGACTTTCTGTATAAAGTCCATTATTAGAAATCGTTGCATAGGCACTTGCCATTTCAAGAGGGGAAATTCCTTTATTCCATCCACCAATAGCATAAGATAAATTGGTTACATTACTTTCACTAGACATATCAATACCAATTGATGCCATTGCGGAAGTAACGCCTGATTTACCAATTTCTTTAGTCACTTCTTCATAAGTTTTAATGGCTGGGATATTCCAAGAATTTTCTAGAGCACTTGTAAGTGTAACAGTTCCATGAAATTGTCCATCCCAGTTTTTAGGAGTAAATTTACCTTTAGAATAAGGAGTATCCTCTAATGTTTTACCAGTACACCAATCTAAGTTTTCAAAAGCTAAACCATAATCTAAAAACGGTTTTACAGAAGAACCGGGTTGTTGCTTACTTGTTGCGTAGCTATAATTTCCAAAATTATAATTACGTCCACCAATGACAGCGACGATACGGCCATCTTGACTTGATTGGACGGCACCACCCATGCGCATATCTTCATCACTATAATCATATTTTTCACCGTTACCGATGGCACTTGCTAATGTTTGTGTATCAACATCACAATACGTATAGATATTCATTTGTGTTTTTAAAGGATCTAAACCAGTACGTTTTTTAACTTCAGCAGTTACAATGTCAACATAAGCAGCAAGTGTGTTATTATTTGTTGTTGGTGAAGCACAAAGCGTGTTTTCTATTTTGGTAGCTTTTGCTTCTTCATATTCTTGTTGTGTAATATAGCCATGAGTAACCATTAATTTTAAAATTGTATTACGTCTAGCAGTTGCTTTATCAAGGCAATAATATGGATCATAGTTATAGGGTGAATTTAAGCTACCTGCAAGCATGGCTGCTTCTGGAAGGGTTAATTCACTTACATCCTTATTAAAATAATATTTAGTTGCTGCAGCAATTCCAATCGAACTTGTACTTCTACCAAAATAGATTTTATTTAAATAAAGGGTTAAGATTTCTTCTTTACTTAAAGCTTTATCAGCTTGAATGGCTAAAATTATTTCACTTAATTTACGAGAATACGTTTTTTGTGCATCAGGGAAATAAGTCTTTTTAATCAACTGTTGAGTAATTGTAGAACCACCACCAGTGATTCCTCCAGCTTTTAAGTTAGATAATGCCGCTTTAACAATACGTGGTAAATCAAAACCATTATGTTCAAAGAAACGAGAATCTTCAGCAGCTACAATGGCATCTACTAAAACTTGTGGTAAGTCATCATAGGTCACATTTTTTCGTGTACCGTTTTCTTGGCTACCATAAGTATACATAATATCACCATTACTATCATACATGACACTTGCTCCAGAGGATAAAAGTTTTTTTGAATCAAAAGCAGCTGTATTCTTATATACACTATAACCAAATATGCATGCAAAAACTAAGATTAAACAAAGAATAAGCATTGTTACTACTTGAATGATTTTTTTTGAATTTAATTTTTTTGTTTGTCTTTTCATTTAAATACCTCACAATAATATTGATCAATAATTTCTAAATAATGAAGACGAGGAAGAAATCCTTGCCTTATCAAATGACCTTTTTCTTTTATTGTTTCATAACGAAGGGATTTACGATCGTTTTTTCTATATGCTTCTACCATAAAAGAAGCATCTAAGAGATAAACTTCATTCACTTTTGTAAAGGCGATAATTAAAAAAGCAATTCCTCCATGATGAATGACTTTATCGAGATGATTAATTTGATGTAAAGAAATGTTCGTAAAGGGAAAAGATAATGTTTTTGTTTCTTTTGCTTCAAAATCAATATATTTTCCTTTATAAATACCATTATAATCTGTTGTTGAAGGGGTTCTAAAATAAGCTTCTACTATTTTTGCTGAACTTCTTTCTGGATAAGAAACCTTGACAATTTGAATAGGGGTAGGTTTTTTATGAATAACTGCAATATCATGTGATAAATAGTATTCATTTGTTAAGTTAATATCTTCTTCTAAGTTCATTCCACGGTGAGCAGTATTATGTTTACCTTCAATCATAGATGTATAATGATTATTTTTTTTCTTATTTGGATAATTAACCATAGAAACTCCTTTTTAGTTGCATATATATGGGTATTATAACACATATTTTTTTTGTGATAACAACTCTTTGATAAGAAATCATATTTTATCTTGAAAAAAGGAAATAAATTGGTACAATGAGGTAAAGGAGTTGAAAAGCATGGAATATAAAGTCGTATTAAGTCCAAAAAAAATTGTCAGTAAAGAATTTAAAGTTGATTTTAAAGGGTACAATGCGGATGAGGTTGATCACTTCTTAGATCAAGTTGTAAAAGATTATGAAGCTTTTGCTGGACTATTGAACAATTCTTATGATAGAATAGAACAGCTTGAAAGACGTCTTGCTGATCAAAAAGCTATGATAGCTCGATTAGAAAGAGAAAAAGCTTTACAAGATGATAATTTAAGAGCATTAGAAGATAATGTTTCTTCCAATGTAGATATCTTAAAAAGATTATCATTATTAGAAAAAGCAGTATTTCAAAATAAATAACAAATGACAGATAATCGCTGCTTCATTGAAGTAGAGGAAAGTCCAGGCTGCCACAATCTGCGATGATTGTAGTGTTTGTGCCTCACGAATCAATAAGTGAGGGTAGTGTAAACTAACGACAGAAGGAAAACCTAAGGGCAACTATGGTAGAACTTCATAAATGGCTCCACAGAGACAATTCCATAGGAAACTATGGCTGAAAAGAGGAAAGCTCCGCAAGGCAGAAACCCAAATTTGGTAGGGGAACCTTTAAAACGGAATTGAACGGGATAGAGGACGTGTAAACGTAGATAAATGATTATCTAATACAGAACTTGGCTTATTATCATTTGTTTTAAATTGGCATGGAAACATGTCTTTTTTTAATAGAACCGAGGGGAAAATATGCAAAGAAAAACACTTCATAAACAATATAAAAAACTAGGTATATCAGCAGTTAGAAGAATTGGCTTTAGCTTTTTTGCGGTTATTTTAATAGGGTCAATTTTATTAAGTTTACCAATGAGTCATAGTGTTCATTCAACAAGTAGTTATTTAGATCATCTATTTGTTGCAACTTCAGCAACCTGTGTAACAGGCTTAGTGACTCATGTAACAGCTAGTGAATATACGCTTTTTGGACAAATAGTCATTATTTTATTGATTCAAATAGGTGGGTTAGGATTTTTAACACTGATGTCGATGTTCTTTGTTCTTTTAAAAAGAAAACTAACCTACGCTAATAAGATTGTCATGCAGGAAGCTTTAAATAGAAATTCATTAAATGAAACAGGTATTTATATTAAAAGAGTTATTAAATATACAGTTTGTTTTGAACTTATTGGAGCAATTTGTCTTGCTTTTGTTTTTATTCCACAATTTGGAATCCTTAAAGGAATTTATTATAGTTTATTTCATGCAATTTCAGCATTTTGTAATGCTGGATTTGATATTTTAGGAAATAATTCAATGGTTCCTTATGTAGGCAATGTTTGGATCAATTTAGTTATTTGTGGTTTGATTATTGCTGGTGGTTTAGGTTTTGTTGTGTGGATCGATTTACGTTTATCTTTGATTCATTATAGAGAACATTTTAAATATTTTAAAATAAAAAGGTATTTAGAATCTTTATCTTTACATACAAAGATTGCATTGATTTCTTCATTTGTTTTAATTTTTGGAGGAATGATCGTTATTTTCATATTAGAATTTCAAAATCCGCTAACATTAAAATCTTTACCATTTTCACAAAAGATCCTCGCAAGTTTTTTTCAATCAGTAACACTTAGAACAGCTGGCTTTGCGACAGTAGATATGGCTTCTTTACATCAAGCAACGAAGTTTTTTATGTCTATTATTATGTTTATCGGTGGTTCTCCTGCAGGAACTGCTGGTGGTGTTAAAACGGTAACTTTTGTTATTGGATTGTTATACGTCCGTGCATTAATGCGTGGTGATGAAAATATTCATGTTTTTAAAAGAACAATTGATGATCAAATTGTTAAAAGAGCATTAACAATTATGTTGATTAGTTTTGCGATTGCTTTAACAGGTTTATTTATTTTATCAATAAGTGAGCAGGCAGATTTTATTGATCTACTTTTTGAAGTTTTTTCTGCCTTTGCGACAGTAGGATTAACAGCGGGTCTTACACCAACACTGACATTTGTTGGAAAAATTGTTATAATTATTTTGATGTATATAGGACGTATTGGTCCTATTACTATGGTTTTGATTTTTGTAAGAAAATATAACGCTAAGAAAGGAAAAGATGTGAACTATATAAAAGAACATATCTTAATAGGATAATGAGATGGAAAAACAATTTGTTGTATTAGGGCTTGGAATTTTTGGCTCTACACTTGTAAAGACACTTTCTCAATATGGTAGAGAAGTCATTGCAATTGATAAAAATCCTGAAAATGTACAAAGAGTGGCTGATTTTGCGACAAAAGCAGTTATTGGTGATGTCACAGATTTTCAATTTTTATCAGATTTAGGATTAGATGATATGGATGTAGGAATTGTTGCTATTGGAGATCGATTAGAAGATAGTATTTTAGCTACAATGAATCTAAAAGAACTGGGAGTACCTTATGTTATTGTTAAAGCTAAAAACAAACGTTTTAAAGTTGTTTTAGAAAAAATAGGTGCTGATTATGTTGTCCGTCCTGAAAAAGAAATGGGAGAAAAAGTAGCAAGAACATTACTTCGAAAAAATATTAAAGATTTAATTGAATTAGATGAAGAAAATTGTATTGTTGAAATGAAAGTACCTCAAGCATGGGTAGGAAAAACATTATCACAACTAGATTTAAGAAAACTTTATAGTATCAATGTTTTAGGTAAACGAAATCCTCATACACATAAATTAGAAGTTCCAGTAGATCCTAATTTAGAAATAGAATTAAATGATACTTTCCTTGTTTTAGCACAAACTGATGAAATAGAAAAATATGATTATTTATTATAGAGGTTTATTATGAAAAACGAAGAAACTTTATTTTTGTTTGCTAAAGCAATCAAAAGCTTAATAAAAAAACAGCCTTTAGATAAAATTACTGTAACAGATATTGTTTCAACAGCAGGAAAAACCAGACAAACATTTTATCGACATTTTCAAGATAAATATGATTTAGTTAATTGGTATTTTGAAAAATTAGTTTTAAAATCATTTGAAGAAATGAATCAAGGTGGTTCGTTACAAGAAGCACTTAATTTAAAGTTTGCTTTTATTGAACAAGAACATACTTTCTTTAAAGAAGCTTTTAAATCAAATGATTATAATAATTTAATTCATTATGATTTTTGTTGTATCTATGATTTTTATAAAAATTATATTTATAAAAATACAGGAAAGACATTATCTTCAGATATAGATTTTTTATTAAATATGTATTGTCGAGGTTCTGTAGATATGACAGTAGAATGGGTCTTAAATGATATACCTATCAAAAAAGAAGAAATAGTTAGCTATTTAATAGAAGCTATTCCTGATAAACTAAAAGAATATATGAAATAATTGGTCATACTGACCAATTATTTTTTTTGGACAATCTGTCCAATATAAAAACCTCCTTCATATAACATGATAATGGAGAAGATTAGAAAAGAGAAATGATGGTGACATTTTCGCTGAATTTTATCGTGACAAAATCGCTGGGTCTTAACATTTTTTATAAAAGGGATTGTATTTTAAAAAAAATAATGTATAATGTTGGCAATTTGGGAACTTTTAGGAGGATGGTTATGAAAGAAAATAGTGGAAAGCAGTTAGCTAAGAAAATGTTGATTGCATTAATATGTGGTTTAATTGCTGGATTTGGTTGTATTTTATTGAGAGAACACTTAAATTCAAATGGTCAAGGAGACTTGTGGCAAACGATTAATAATATCTTTTTCCAAGATATTACAGCAGAAGGTGCTACAAGTGCTATCGGAATTTTCTATATTATAGGTCAATTATTTGTTAATGCATTACAGTTAATTATAGTACCAATGGTTTTTGTTTCTATTACACTTGCTATTTGTACAATTACTGATACTAAGAAATTAGGTAGAATTTCTTCTAAAACAATTTTAACTTTCTTTACGACAACAATATGTGCTTTGATTTTTGCTGGTATTGTAAGTACAATTATCTATCATTTAGGATTATTTAATTCAGTAGACGCAGGAAAGATTACTGTTCAACAAGGAACAACAGGATCTAATCCATTAAATATTATTGTATCAATTATTCCAAACAATTTTGTAAGTGCCTTTACAACAAATGGAAATGTCCTAGCAATTGTATTTTTAGCAGTAGTTACTGGACTTGCTATGAATACCATTGAAGAACAAACAAAAACATTAAAAAAAGTATTTGAAGAAGTTTCAAAAGTTATTAGTTTATTTCTAACGTTTGTAATTAATAAATTTGCACCATATGCAATCTTCTGCTTACTTACAAGAACATTTGCTATTTATGGAATTGATTCATTAAAACCGGCTTTAGCTTATGTAGTAACAGTTATTATTGCTTTATTTGCTTATTTATTTATCGCTTATCCAATTTATTTAATGACAATGGCTAGGGTTAATCCTAAACCATTTATGAAAAAAGCTGCTAAAGTTGCTTTATTTGGATTTTCAACATCTTCATCTGCAGCAACACTACCATTAAATAGAAAAACAACAGTAGAAGAATTAGGGGTACATGATCAAATTGCTTCGTTTGTTTTACCTCTAGGTATGACAGTTAACATGGATGGAACAGCAATTATGCAAGTTATTGCAGCCATGTTTGTAGCTGTTAGTTCAGGTTATAAAGTAACTTTTATGTCAATGGCTATTATTGCTATTTTAGCTTTAATTGCTTCTATTGGAACACCTGCTGCACCTGGTGCAGGAGCTGTTATCCTCTTTACAATTTTAACAGGTATGGGTTATACAAATGATGCCGCTTTACTTGCTTATTCATTGATTCTTGCAATCAATAGACCAATTGAAATGCTTGTAACTTCCCTCAATGTTACAGGAGATGCAGCAACCTCTGTAATCGTTGCTAAAAAAGAAAAAATGCTTGATAAAGAAATTTATCATAGCTAAAAAATTATATAGCTAAGATGAAACTGCAGATAGTATGCAGTTTCTTTTTTTGGACTATCCGACCATTGAAAGAAGGAAAAGAGAAAGATAAAATAATAAAAAAGAAATATTTGTGAATTAAATGTGAAACAAATATGAGACGAATTATCTTTAAACATATGATGCAATTAAATCAAGAAAGCTCCTTACATCAATATTAAAAAAAGATATAAAAAGCGATGATGACTAACTATAAAACACTCATGTAAGGAGGTAAAAAAATGAGTCAAAAAAGAAATGCAAGTGATACAACCTGTAAACAGTTATTAAGAGACGGGGAACGTTTTGCAGATCTATGCAATGCTCTCTATTTTCATGGTAGATAGGTCATCAAACCAGAAAATCTGATATCACAGGAAAATGATGTCTCAACATTGATAGGTAAAGAACCCTTACCAATGGAAACAAAAGATACCGAGATATCGTCAGAAAAGTAAGTATCAATGGAGATTATATGATCATTGGTGTAGAGTATCAAAGTAGTTTAGATAAAAATATGATTATTCGTATACTTAACTATGCTGCCCAGCTTTATATCAATCAGGTAGAAAGAGGAAAAGAAGTGGTAGAGATCAATCAAAGCATGCTTGAAGGAGACTATGAAAAGTTAAGGACAAACCGTATGATCAGTGTAGAAAATTATAAGATGGCATCCATCTTGACACATACGGACATTAAAGAAGAAGACTTACCAGAAGGAAATAAAATCAACATGTGTAAGGCAATGGATCAATTATTTCAAAGATTTGAAAATCAAGGAATTGAAAAAGGAGAAACTATAGGAATTGAAAAAAACTTAAAAGAACTGCTTAAAGTTAAATTAGGAACTTTATCAAATCCTTTAGAAGAAAGACTTACAACAACATCGCTAGAAAAATTGAATGAACTTACATTAAATATCTTTAACATCAATAGTGAAGAAGATGTTTTAAAAATCATTTATTAATGAAAATAGGTTATAACGAATTAAATCGCTATAACCTATTTATTATTATAATTTTAATAGGATTATTTCTACATAAACTTAACAAAAGACAGTTTAATGTGTATAATGACACGGGGTAAAAAAGGGGGATTTTATGTTTAAAGATTATATAAGAGACTTGAAAAATGAGTTTAAAGGTTATAACATGCAAACTCTTTTACAAGATATCTTAGCAGGTTTAACAGTAGCTGCTGTTGCTTTACCACTTGCCTTAGCGTTTGGTGTAAGTAGTGGGGCTGATGCAGGTGCTGGGTTAATTACAGCGATTATTGCTGGTTTAGTGATTGGTGTTTTATCGGGAGCAAGTTACCAAATCTCTGGACCAACAGGTGCTATGTCAGCTATTTTAATTGGACTTTCAACAACATATGGTTTACAAGGTGTCTTCATCGCAAGCTTTTTATCTGGATGTATGTTGATTATTGCTTCATTATTTAAGCTTGGAAAAATTGTTTCTTTTATTCCAACTAGTGTTATTACTGGTTTTACAAGTGGAATTGCAATCATTATTGCATTAGGACAAATTGATAATTTCTTTGGGACAACATCTGTTGGTTCAAGTGCTTTAGAAAAACTGTTTTCATATTTAAAATTAGGTTTTCCAGTATCATTACCAACTGTTTTCTTTGGAATTTTAGTTGTTGTGATTATGCTTATTTGGCCTAAAAAATGGGGAGAATATTGTCCTTCATCATTAGCAGGGATTATTATTGCTTTAATTTGTCAATTATGTTTAAATTTACCGGTTCATGAAGTAGGGACTATTCCAAGTACTTTGTTTCCAGAAGCAAGATTATCCTTTTCTTCATTACATTTAAGTACAATTACACAATTGATGCTACCTGCTTTAAGTATTGCTGCACTTGGAATGATTGAATCACTTTTATGTGGAGCAAGTGCTGGTAAAATGAAAAATGAAAAATTAAATGCTGATCGTGAATTAATGGCACAGGGTATTGGAAATATGTTGATTCCATTATTTGGTGGCGTTCCTGCAACAGCTGCGATTGCTAGAACATCTGTAGCTATTAAAGCAGGTGGAAAAACAAGATTAGTCAGTGTCTTCCATTCAATTGTTATTTTGATTTCGATGTTTTTACTTGGTTCACTTATGTCACGTATACCTTTATCTGCACTTGCTGGTGTTTTAATGGTTACTGCTTGGCGTATGAACGATTGGCAAGAAATTAAAACATTATTTCATAATAGAGTTAAAACAAATATTTCACAATATTTAATTACAATGTGTGCGACTGTTGTTTTTGATTTAACTGTTGCGATTGTTATTGGAGTTATGGTTTCAATTATCTTATTTGTTTTAAATAATTCTCATTTACATATAGAAGTACGTGATATTGATAAAGATCGTGTAGGAAAAGATTTAAAACATCATCATAAAAAAACAAGAATTATGTATTTAAGTGGACCTATTTTTTTTGGGACACAAGAACAAATGACACATGTTTTAGATGAATTAGATGATTCATTAGAAGCTATTGTTTTTTCAATGAGAGGTGTTCCTTCTATTGATGATTCAGGTATTCATGAATTCTTTGATATCGTTGATCGTTTAAAAGCACAAAACTGTATCATTAAATTCAGTGGTGTTCAAGAAGAAGTGATGATTCAATTTAAACGTAATCATTTTGATGAATACGTTGGTAAAGAAAGTTTCTGTTGGGATGCTATTATGGCTTTAGAATCTTTGGATCAAGAATTAATTTCGCTAAAGTGAAAAGTTAAATTCCACTTTAAAAAAATGAAAAATAAAAGTAGAATTTACTCTTTCAGAAAGCAGATTTTATAAGAATATTAGGT
>NZ_JAJDKB010000049.1:0-16927 GCF_020589955.1 Faecalibacillus sp. TM498 | reverse complement strand
TTCGTACGCTCAAAAGAATCACTACACCACTTCCTCCATCCTTGCCATCACTGACGACGACTTGTAATTCATTACACTTGCGGTAAATATCTGTGGTTGGTTTATCTCCAACTGAATTAGTACCATGCCCGGCACACATTAAAAAAATCGCTTGATATTATCTATCAAACGATTCTTTCATTAATCTAATTGTATTTGTTTTACAATTTCATTATCAAATGTTTTAATTGTAAAACAGTCATTTTCATAAATACCATAACTGTTCGTACCTTCTTTAGGTAAAGAAATCGAAGACGGATTTAAAATATAAATACCGTTTTCTTTTTTAGCAAGTGGTTTATGAAAATGTCCATAAATCAAAACATCATTTTCATTTAATAAAGGAAGTTGATCTTCATTAAATAAATGTCCATGTGTCATAAAGAAATGATGTTGATCAACATCCATCAAAGCATAGTCACTACGCATAGGGAAATCTAAAACCATTTGATCAACTTCACTATCACAATTTCCTCTAACTGCAATAATATCCTTCTTTAAAGGATTTAATAAAGCAATAACCTTCTTACAATTATAATCCTTAGGTAAATCATTACGTGGTCCATGATATAAAATATCCCCTAAAATAATAAGTTTATCCGCTTTTTCTTCATGATATTTTTCAATAGCCTTATTTGCCCAATAATAAGAACCATGAATATCCGATATAAACATTACTTTCATACAATTACGCTCTTCTAATTGTTTTGATCACAACTGGTGTTGTTGGACAATCTTGGAAGTTTGTAGGGACATTGGCAATTTGATCTACAATATCTAAACCTTCAGTAATTTTACCAAATGCAGCATATTCACCATCTAAATGTGGTGCTGGTTTATGCATAATAAAGAATTGTGAAGATGCTGAATCTTTGATCATTGTTCTAGCCATAGATAAAACACCTTCTGTATGTTTTAATTCATTGTTAACACCATTGCTTTTAAATTCGCCTTTAATAGAATCACAATGTTTTTCTTTAAAATCTTTTGTATATCCCCCACCTTGAATCATAAATCCTGGGATAACTCTATGGAAAATTAATCCCGCAAAGAAATCTTCATCAATTAATTTTAAAAAGTTTTCTACTGTAATTGGTGCAACTTCAGGATAAAGTTCTCCTTTCATCACATCTCCATTTTCCATTTCAATTTCAATTAATACTTTTTCCATTCTCTAATTCTCCTTATCTACAACGTCTACATCAACAACCTTATTTTCGATAGATTGTTGTTTTTCTTTTTTCTTCTTCTTTAAAAGAAATCTTACTACAAAATAAACAAGTACAACTCCTGCCGCAATTCCAAATAACCAAACAATATTCTTTACTTGATCAAATTGATAAGCTGTCGCTACCACTAAACATAAGTTAATAATATTCATTGATCCTGCTAATTTATATTTTTGATTAACAATAAAATTCAAGGAAAGCGCAGATGAAGCAAATAACCCAACAATAAGCATAACTTCCATACTATGTACCTCCTTGTATCATTCTATCATAATAGAATCATTTTTGTTATATATTATTTAGTATGGACACTTGCATTAAGCATGTCAGTAATAGATATCATTGTAAAATTACTTCTATATATAACAAAAAATAACTACCTCCTGTCTCTAGAAAAGTGTGTGGTAGTTATTTCATCCAAGGTGAACCGTTTGTTGTTCTTTTTTCATATTCATTATAATTAATTTTTTAAACAATTCTATAAAATCTTATCTATCTAATTTCATATATAACAGCGGATAAGGGTTTCCTTCTTCATCTAATTCTGTTTTCTTGTATGTTTTAAATCCCATTTCTTCATCATTATCTACAACCATAAAATGTTCAACACTCTTTAATGCCATTGGAACATATTCTTTAATATGTTCAATTTCTTGTTCATTTAAAAATGTATGTGTGGCTTTTACAGAATCTTTCCAAACATTTACAAGTATATTTAATAGTTGATCATTTTCACCCTATTCTCTCTACCCATATTTATCATTGATTTCTTTCACTTCAACTATGATAATATAATTATATGAAATAGCCCTACCAAATAGGTAGGGTCATTTATTTTGTTAATATCTTTTTTATTTAGCAAATTGTTTAATTGCATTAGCAACAGCTGCTGTTACATCTTTATTGAAGATTTTTGGCATGATATTTTCTTCATTTAAATCTTCATCACTGATTGTATCTGCAATAGCTTTAGCCACAGCTACTTTCATTTCTGGTGTAATTGAAGGAACTCTTGCTTCTAATGCTCCTTTAAAAATACCAGGGAAAGCTAAAACATTATTAATTTGATTTGGATAATCAGAACGACCTGTTCCAACAACTCTTGCTCCTGCTGCTTTGGCTTTTTGATAAGTAATTTCTGGTTCAGGATTTGCCATTGCAAAGATAATTGGATCATTGTTCATTGAATGAACCATTTCATCAGTTACTAGATTTGGTTTAGAAACACCTACAAAAACATCTGCACCTTTTAATGCATCAGCTAATGTACCTTGCATATTATCAGGATTAGTAATATCACATAAAGCACGCTTATGAGGAATAAGTCCTTCTTGTCTATCTTTATATAAAATTCCAAATTCATCCACTGCAACAATTTTACCAACACCGGCTGTATGCATCATTTTAATAATAGCTGTTCCTGCAGCTCCTGGCCCATTTAAAACAACTGTAATATCTTTGATATCTTTTTTTGTCACTCTTAAAGCGTTATATAAGGCCGCTAAAACAACAACAGCTGTTCCATGTTGATCATCATGGAATACAGGAATATCTAACATTTGATCTAATCTTTCTTCGATTTCAAAACAATCTGGAGAAGCAATATCTTCTAAGTTGATTCCACCAAAACATGGTGCAATATTTTTAACTGTTTGAATCAATTCTTCTTTATCTTGTGTATCTAAACAAATAGGTACCGCATTGACATCTCCGAATTTTTTAAATAGAGCAGCTTTTCCTTCCATGACTGGAATCGAAGCTTTGGCTCCAATATTTCCAAGTCCTAAAACAGCTGTTCCATTTGAGACAACAGCAATTGTATTTGATTTTGTTGTATAACGATAAACATCTTCTTCATTTTCAGCAATCTTACGACAAGGTTCAGCAACCCCTGGCGTATAAACAACAGACATATCATCCATTGTATTAATTTCACAATTTAATTCCGTATGTATTTTTCCTTGATGTTTTTCATGTAATTTCAAGGCTTCTTCATAATAATTCATTTTCATCACCCGCCACTATTATACCTATAAAACAGACAATTCGTCTAATCTTTTTTATCTAAAACATAACCATGATCCATTGGTCCTTGTCCTTGTCCTAAATCAAGCATTGCCGCAAGCGCTCCCGAAATATAATCTTTAGCTTTTTTAACAGCATTTTCCAAATTTTCACCTCGTGCTAAATAAGAAGCAATCGCACTTGATAAAGTACATCCCGTACCATGAGTATTATTGTTATTAATACGTTTTCCTTTAAACCATTGATAATTACCTTCTTTATAAAGTAAATCATTGGCATCATTGATTTGATGTCCGCCTTTAAGTAATACTGCACAATGATAATGATCTCCAATATATTTAGCTGCTGTTAACATTTCTTCTTCATTATTGATTTTTAATCCTGATAAAACTTCGGCTTCAGGAATATTTGGTGTTAAAACCGATGCGAGTGGGAAGAGATTTTCTTTTAATGTATCAATAGCTTCATCACTAATAAGTTTTGCCCCACTTGTAGCCACCATCACAGGATCAACAACGATATTACGTGCATGATATTGTTTTAACTTTCCACTAATAGATAAAATGACTTCTTTTTGAGAAACCATTCCAATTTTAACAGCCATTGGATAAATATCTGTAAACACACTATCCATTTGACTAGCCACAAAAGAAGCATCGACATCATAAATAGTATCCACTCCTGTAGTATTTTGAGCTGTTAGTGCTGCAATAACCGACATGGCATAAACACGATTAGCAAGCATTGTTTTTAAATCTGCCTGAATTCCTGCACCTCCACTACTATCACTACCTGCAATTGTAAGGCAAGTTGGCATTTTATTAGAGATAACTCTTTGAATTTTATCTTTTAATAGGCTACTTGCTTTTTGGATATCATTACTTCCAAAAATACTTGAAACGATAGCAACACCATCAATAGCAACCCCCATAAATTCTAAGATATTCACTTGATTAATACCACCAATAGCAACCACAGGAATATCAACTTTTTGACAAATTTCATTTAATGTTTCCATTGAAATATTTTGTGCATCATCTTTTGTTTGAGTTGCAAAAATAGCTCCGACACCTAAATAATCAGCCCCATTTTCTAAAGCTATTTTTGCTTCTTCATAATTATGTGCAGATACACCAATAATTTTATCTTCACCTAATATTTTTCTTGCTTCTTTTAAATTTAAATCATCTTGCCCAATATGGACCCCATCTGCATCAATTTCTTTACATAATTCAACATCATCATTAATAATCAAAGGAACATGATGTTTTTGACACACACTTTGAACATCCAATGCTTCTTGTTTAAATGCTTCATGTGTCATTTCTTTTTCTCTTAGTTGAATCATTGTTACACCACCAAGAATGGCTTCTTCAACTAATTCCGACATTTTTCTTCCTTTTAAATATTTTGAATCTGTTACTCCATATAATAATAAATCTTCTTTATTTAATTTCATCAAATTTCCTTCTTTCTTTACAATATTCTTTTTTTATTTCCCTGGAAATAAAAAGAGAGTCCTGTTGAACTCTGTTAACGTCTATATCTCCTACGTTGGCATTATCCAAATCAGGTTATGGGTCTAAGTCAATACTTACTCTCAGCAAAAAGCTCCCCGTTTCCTTTATTATAATTTTTTTAATAAAAATTGTCTATTTTTATTCATATTATTTATGCTTTTGTTCAAACTATAAAAGGAGGTGCTTTCATGAAATTATGTATTACAGCAGGTAACTATCACATTTTTAAATTAATGATTAAAAATCATAAAGATTCTCGCATTCAATTAAAAAACATTCATCCTTTAGATTTTGACCTTGTTTTTGATGTTTATACATCTTTAGATCAAAAAACAGTTATTTCTATACTTAGCCATGAATTACGTTATTCCCCTTTTATGTATCTATGCCCTGGTTTTAAAGTCATTCCTTTAAAAAAACGTCTTCCTCATGGTACAAAAGAATTAACTACTCCTTTAAATCTTTCTTTTAATTGAATAATTTATATTAAAAAACAGTTTGAGATAGCATCTATTTCAAACTGTTTATTTTTTAATTAATAATTTTTAAAACATCTTCTTCACTTGTTACATTAAGTTTTTTCTAGCGATGTATTTGTGTCAAACTTGTTTCATTTCTATTATTATTTTAGTTTTCCTCTTTTTTCTTTCAATGGACAAATAGTTCAAAATATTTTCCATTAAATTTATTTTTTATTGATCAACATATAGCAAAAAAGATGATGTTTTTACGCACCATCTTATTTTTTTAATTGGAATCCATATTTTAACGGGTCTTCTGGATCTATCACAAGTTGATTAAAAGCTGTATAAATATACTATTTTTCCAATTTAATTTTTAATAAATCATCAATAACATTCTTTATATCTTCACTTATACAATATGCTCTTTTTTCCATGGATTGAGGACAATAAGTATCTTTATTAATACAAATATAAGTTGCATTTTTATTTTTTTCAACAAATCTAAAAAATGGATATTTAATAATACCTGGTGTATTTTGTCCTACACCTAATTCAAGATAAACAATTTTTAAATCTTGATGTCTTCTGATAAAATCTTGATATCTAAAATAAGCTTGATGCCATCCTTCATCTTCAACAAAAGTATCATCACATCTTAAATTCATTGTCATTGGTTTTCCACAATGAGGACAATAAGGAATTAAAGATGTAGGAATTTTCATATCCTTTTGTTGTTCAATCATCTTTTTAATAAGTTCTTCATTATCATATGTTTCTTGATGACAAGGAGATGAACATTGAAATAAGCCATAATCCCCTTGTGTATAAAATAATCTTTGTTTATCAAAATTTGCTTTTTGAAAACAATGATCCACATTAGTTGTTAAAACAAAATAATCTTTATCTTTAACAAGTTGAAAGAGTTTTTGATATAAATCTAAATGATCTACATATCGATTGTAATAAACTTGTCTTGACCACCAAGCCCAATATTCTTCTAAAGTATCATAAGGACAAAAACCTCCTGAATACATATCATGAATTCCATATTTTTCTTCAAAATCACTAAAATACCTATTAAATCTTTCTCCTGCATATTCATATCCAGCAGCCGTAGAAAGTCCTGCACCTGCTCCAATAACAATAGCATCCGCTTCTTGTATTTTAGCGCAAATATCTTTCATAGATGTCTCGATCTTCGTCTTTGAAAACATTAAAAATCACCTTCTTTATACTTGTTTCATTTTTTAAATATTCTTTAACTGTTTTAATTGCAATCTTTGTTGCAAGTTCTTTAGGAAAGTGGAATTCACCAGTAGAAATACAACAAAAAGCAATACTTTCTAATCGATATGCAGCTGCAAATTCTAAACAACTACGATAACATGAAGCCAGTAATTCTTCATCTTTTTTAGTCACCGTTGAATAAATAATCGGACCTACTGTATGTAGGATATAGCGACTTGGTAAATTATAAGCTTTGGTTATTTTAGCTTTTCCTGTAGTTTCGGGTTTTCCTTGTTTTTCCATTATTTGATAACAAGCATATCGAAGCTGCATTCCAGCATAGCTGTGGATACAATTATCAATACAACGATGATGAGGAATATAGCATCCTGTCATTTGACTATTAGCAGCATTAACGATGGCATCACATTTTAAAGTTGTAATATCTCCTTGCCACAAATAAATACCTTCTTGGATAGGTTTTAAATCATTGACATCTACAATTCCTTTTTCTTCAATTGCTGTTTGTAAATAAGCATCTTGAATACGATAAAATTCACTTTTTATTTTTTTAGGTTCTCGAACATTCATCAAATCTCTCAATAAAAGTTTTTGTGAACTTTCATTTTGAGGAATTTCAATGTGACAATATTCTTCTCTTTCATCAAGTAATTCTTGAATCAAATATTTTCTTCTTTCTTCTTGGTTCATCTAAATTTCCCTTTCTATCGCACGAACAGGACATATTTCTAGACATCTTCCACAACTTAAACAATGTCTTTGATCAATTTTTACTTTTTGATCAACATGAACACATTTTTGTGGACAAACATCTAGACATTTCAAACACCTAATACATGTATCATTAATAAAATATCCTGTTTCTTTTTCAATACTTCCAATTGTAAATGTTTCTTTAATAATACTACTCGGAGCAGTAATATCAAAATATTCACCTGTTGCTTCATATAAACAAAAGACTTCTAATATATCTCTAGTATTTTCAGGATATATTTTTTGCATATACGTATTTTTTTGAAAGATTTCATCTAAATACGTATGATGTATACATTTAACTTTTCCTTTTAAGGAGATTGCTTTTTTATCTTTTAAAGCAGTTAATGACATAAAATTTTGTTGAATAAGTTGTTGATAAAAGGCTTTCCCTTTAGCCGTCAGAAAATACACACCTTCTTTATCATAGAGCATCATATCAATAGCTCTTGTTTGTGGATACCCTTGTTGATCTAATGTAGCAACAACAGTTGAATGAAAATCATCTACTAACATCTTTAAATAGTTCATCTCTTGCATACCTCTTTTCTTTTATTTATAATAGTATATATAATATACTAAGTATCTTTTAGATACTAAAGGAGATAAACATGGAAAAACAACAATTACCTGCCTGCCCAGTTGAAACAACCCTAACACTTATTAGTGATAAATGGAAAGTCTTGATTTTAAGAGATCTTCTTCCTGGTACTAAACGTTTTGGTGAATTGAAGAAATCAATTGGTCACGTTAGCCAAAAGGTTTTAACAGCCCAACTTAGACAAATGGAACAAAGTGGTTTATTAACACGTACTGTTTATCCTGAAGTTCCTCCACGCGTTGAATATTCTTTAACGGAACTTGGTTATAGTTTAAAACCTATTTTAGATGCCATGTTTACTTGGGGAGAAAATTATAAAGAAAATTATTATCAAGATTAGGACTCGTTTTTAGAAACGAGTTTTTTTACGAAATTATTTGCTGGATATTTGATAATATTTTCAGGAGTATCAAATTGTTGAATTTGACCTTGATCCATAATTAACACTTTTGTTCCTAATTTTAAAGCTTCTTGAATATCATGAGTCACAAATAATATTGTGATCTTTTTTTGTTGATATATTTTTAAGAGTTCATCTTGTAATTGTCTTCTAGTAATTTCATCAACAGCTCCAAAGGGTTCATCCATTAATAAAATATCTGGTTGATTCGCTAAGGCTCTAGCAATACCCACTCTTTGTTGCTGACCACCTGAAAGAGTATGAGGATACTTATCTTTAAAGCTTGTATCTAATTGTACTGTTTCTAACCATTGATCTACGATTTGATCCATATTTTTTGTTTTCTTTTCTAATTGTAAAACATAAGCAATATTTTGTTTGACTGTTAAATGAGGAAAAAGTACACTTCCTTGGATGACATAACCCATATGTCTTCTTAATTGAATAAGATCTTGTTCTTGGATATCTTGTCCATGAACTTTAACATGTCCACTTGTAGGTTGAATTAAGCCATTGATCATTTTTAATACTGTGGTTTTACCACTACCTGATGTTCCAATAATTGTTATAAATTCACCTTGATCTATAGATAAATTAAAATGATTTAATACTTCTGTTTGTCCATATGCTTTTTTTATATCTTTTAATTCAATAATAGCTTCCATACTTACTCCTTCAATAAATTTATTTCTTTCAAATAATTTCTCGCAACTTCTCTTGGTTCTTTTCCTTGACTTTCTACTAAATCATTCATCTTTGCCATTTGTAAATCATCTATTTTATAAGCTAATTGATTCAAAACCTTCTTTAATTCAGGATGATCTTTTAAAACTTCACTTCTTACAACATTTCCACATAAATAAGAAGGATAAAAATGTTGATCATCTTCTAAAACAACAATTTGATCATTAGAAAGTTGTCCATCTGTCGTAAAGATTGTCATCACATCAACTTGACCTTGATTAATTGCTTGATATTTTAAACCAATATCCATATCCATTGTTGCTTTAAATTGATAATTATATATTTTACATAAAGCATCATAACCATCTTCTCTTTCAAAAAAATCATACTCTGCACCAAATGTTAATTGACTTGCAATAGCACTTAAATCAGAATAAGTTTTAATATCATACTTTTCAGCAATTTCTTTTCTAATAGCTAATCCATACGTATTATTAAAACCATACATTCCACACCATTGTAGATTCTTTTTTTGATATTCTTTTTGAAGCTCATCAAATTGATTTTCATAATACGTTCCTTTTTTCTTTAACACAGCATTCCATCCAGTTCCAGTATATTCTGGATAAAGATCAAATTCACCTTTTTCAATAGCAAGTTCAATATTAGAAGTTCCTCCACCAACACCTTGTGTAACTTCTACATTTAAATCCGTTTCTTGTTCGATATAAATATCTAACATTTCTCCTAATATATATTGTTCTGTCATTGGTTTTGTGGCAATTTTAATTGTTTCTTTTTGAGGTTTTACTAAAAGACCTGCAAAAATAGAAATTATTAAAACAATTAAAATAATTGCTTTTTTATTGATTTTTTTTGAATGATATTGAATTCTTTTTTCAATGATTGCAAACAAACCATCTGCAATTAATGCGAGCAAAGCAATAAGCAAACTTCCTACTAGTGTCATTGCTGTATTATTCGTTGTAATTCCTCGATAGATGGCTACCCCTAAACCTCCTGCACCAATAAAAGAAGCAATCCCTGCAAGAGCAATCGTCATAATAGCCATACTTCTAATTCCTGCCATAATTACTGGAAGAGCTAAAGGAAACTTTATTTTCCACAAAACTTGAAAACGTGTACTTCCTAAACCTGTCGCTGCTTCAATCATCTTTTTATCGACTTGTTCCATTCCGGTATAGGTATTTTTTACCATTGGTAAAAGAGCATAGATGACAAGTGCAATAATCGCTGTTGTATTTCCAACTCCTGAAAGGGGAATTAAAAATCCTAGCATTGAAATAGAAGGAATAGTATAAACAAAATTGATAATACTCATGAATGGTTTAGAAATCTTTTTATATTCACTCATGAATATTCCAATTAAACCTCCTATTAAAATAGCTAAAACAATACTTATAAAGGAAATTTGTAAGTGTTGATATAAAAGATTCATAAAGAATTCTTTTCTTTGAATAAATAATCGAACTATTTCTAACATGATTTTCTCCTTTCAATTGCTTGTACAGGACATTTTTCATAACATAATCCACAATGTAAACAATGTTCTTGTTGTATTTGATAATTTGAAATACATTGTTGTGGACAATTCTTTTGACATAAGCCACATTGAATACATTGATTACGAATGATAAATCCCTTAGGTTTTATCTCTTTATTCATTGAAAAACTTTCTCTATAAATAGGTTCTTTGCCTAAATCAAAGAATTCTAGTTCACCTTCTTCAAGACAAAAGGCTTCTAAAATATAACGACTCTCATTTGGATAAACATTATTCATTGATGAATTATGTTTAAAAATACGATCTATCCAATATTTTTGATTTTCTAATCGTTTAACAAGTCCATTTAAACGAACCATTTGATACTCTTTATTCATTCCTGTAATTGCAACGTATGGATGATTTTTTAATTGTTTATAAAAATCTTTTCCTCTTGCTGTACAAAAATATAATTTATTATCTTCAACCAACATCACATCTATAATTCTTACTTGGGGTTGATTATTTTCATCAACGGTTGCAAAAGCAACATCTTTGATTTCTCTTAAAATATTTAAACAAGTTGAAACATTCATTGTTGTACCTCCTTTTTCGTTTTTCATTATAATTTTATTTCTAATAAAAAAAAGTACGCACAATATTGTGGTATAGTTACTTCAAAGTAACTAATAAAAAAGCTACGACTTAAAATCGTAACTTTCATAATTATTCAGTTTCGAATTGACTGTAATAAAGTTGATGATAATAACCTTGTTTTTGAAGCAATTCTTCATGATTACCAATTTCTACAATATGTCCTTGATCCATAACGATGATTTGATCGGCATTTTTAATCGTTGATAAACGGTGAGCAACAATAAAGGTTGTTCTTCCTTTCATCATTTCATCAAAAGCTTTTTGAATTTGTAATTCTGTACGCGTATCGATTGAACTTGTTGCTTCATCTAAAATCAACATTGGTGGATGTGTTAACATAATACGTGCAATACACACAAGTTGCATTTGTCCTTGAGACATATTTCCACCATCTTCTTCAACCATTGTATCGTATCCTTGAGGAAGAGACATAATATATTTATGCACACGTGCTTTTTTAGCTGCTTCAATGATTTCTTCATCACTAGCTTTTGTTTTTCCATAAGCAATATTTTCTTTAATAGTTCCTTTAAATAACCAACTATCTTGTAAAACCATACCGTACATTTTTCTTAAATCATCACGGTTCATATCTTCAATATTAACACCATCAATTGTAATTTTTCCACCTTGAGGATCATAGAAACGCATTAATAAGTTAATTAATGTTGTTTTTCCACAACCTGTTTTACCTACAATAGCTGTCATTGTTCCTGGTTTAGCTTCATAGTTAAAATCTTGAATTAATGGTTTACTTGGATCATAACTGAAATTTAAATGATCAATGATAATATGTCCTTGTTTATTTTCAATGATTTTAGAGGTTGTTAATTCTTGGATTGTTTCTTCATCTAATAATGCAAAGACTCTTTGACTGGCAGCAATGGCTGTTTGCATTTCTGACATAACGGATGATATTTCGTTAAATGGTTTTGTATATTGGTTAGCATATGTTAAAAAGCTTGAAAGAATACCTACTGTAAATGAACCATTTAATACTTGAAATGCTCCAAAGATACCAACAGCAGCATAAACAATACTATTAACTAAACGTGTTGTGGGATTAATTAAAGCCCCATAAAATTGTGAAATAACCCCACTTTTATGCATACGTTCATTGATTTCATTAAACTTTTCTTCGTTTTGTTCTTGATAATCAAAAATATTAACAATTTTTTGATTACCTATCATTTCTTCACAATAACCATTCATTTCCCCTCTTAAAGCAAGTTGTTCTTGGAAATAAGAATGTGTTCTTTTAACAATCAAAGAAGCGACAAGTAAAGAAAGCGGTGTTAAAACAACCACAATTACAGCTACCGAAAAATGAATATAAGCCATAATCAAAATCGTTCCTACAATTGTTGCAATTCCTGTAAGCAAGGATGTAAAACTTTGTAATAAACCTTGTCCAATTAAATCAATATCATTGATCAATCTTCCTAAAATATCTCCATGACTTGTAGCATCAATATATTTTAAAGGAAGAACTTGAATTTGATCAAATACTCTATTTCTTAAATCATTCGTAATATTATAAGTAATTGTATTTGTAATTTGTCCCATGATCCATTGAATCAAAGAAATAATTAAAATAACAATTCCAATAAAAATAAGTTTGTTCAATAACGCTTGAAAATGAACTTGATTCTTTCCAACCAATAAATCTATTGCTTGACCTATTAAAACAGGTGTAAGTAAAGTAAAGACAACAGAGACAATTGATAAAAGTGTTAATAACATAATTAAAAAACGATAAGGTTTACAATATGTAAGCAATCTTTTAATTGTTTTTTTATCCATTGTAATCACCATCCTTACTATTTTGAGATTCATAAATTTCTTTATAAACCGTACAATTCTTTAATAATTCTTCATGACAATCAAAACCAACAAGTTCACCATGATACAAAACCATAATACGATCACATCTTTTTAAAGACGCTGTTCTTTGAGAAATAACAATTTTTGTCATTTCTTTTAATTCTTGTAATTGTTTTTGTAAAGCAGCATCTGTTGCATAGTCTAACGCACTTGAGCAATCATCTAAAACTAAAATATCCGCTTGTTTATAAAGCGCTCTAGCTATTGTTAAACGTTGTCTTTGTCCACCAGAGAAGTTTTTCCCACCTTGAACAACAGCACTTTCTATTCCTTGAGGAAGACAACTTACAAATTCTTTAGCTTGTGAAACTTCTAAAGCTTTATTCATTGTTTCTTCTTGATAAGATTTTGACATACAAATATTTTCTTTAATTGTTCCTGAAATCAATGATGTATTTTGTAAAACATAACTGATATGTTGTCTTAATGTTTCTAGTTTATAATCTTGAATATTTTTACCAGCTATTTTAATTTGTCCACTTCTAACATCATAATTTCTTCCAATAAGGGATACTAGTGTTGATTTACCAGCACCCGTTCCTCCAATAATTCCTACTGTTTCACCTTTATTGATCGTAAATGATAAGTTGTGTAACACATCTTTTTGAAGATATCCAAAGTTGACATCTTTAAATTCAATCATCTTTTCATCAGGAATAAGGGTTGAATAACTTCCTTGATTTTCTACTTGTGGTGTTGTTTCAAGTACTTCAAAAACTCTTTGATAACTTGCTGTGGCTTTATTGTAGATTGATAAAACATTCGCAAAGACAATGAGTGCTTGTAAAATACTATTCATATAGTTAATTAAGGCAATAACTTCCCCTTGAGAAAGACTTCCTACATTGACTTGGAAACCACTAGCATAAATAATAATAATGATTGCAAAGTTTACAATTAAATAAGTAAAGGGATTTAATAAAGCTTGTATTTTACCTACTTTTACTTGTTCATCTTTTTGATTTTTTGTTTCTAAATTAAATCTTTTTACTTCATGATTTTGATTTGAAAAAGCACGAATAACACGTACACCTTTTAAGTTTTCTCTTGCTATTAAAGCAATTTTATCTAATAACTTTTGAATACAAGAGAAATAAGGCATTGAAATAATCGTAATTGATAACATCGATACCGCTAAAATAACAGCTCCTACAACAAAGATCATTGATAAAGAACCACTGATCATAAAAGCCATAAATAATGAACCAATCATTAAAAATGGAGCTCTTGACGTAAGACGAATCGTCATCGCTACAGCTAATTGAATTTGTACCACATCATTAATAAGCCTTGTAACTAATGATGGTGCTGTAAGGGTATCTAAATTGGCATCATCATATTTATTGATTTGATGATACATGTCTTTTCTAAGTTGTGTCCCCACACTTTGTGATGTAAGGGAAGCATACCATTGACAAACAAGTGCAAATAAATAACCAAAAACAGCTAAACCAATAAGGACGAGCCCACATTTTAAAATATAATTGGTATCTTTATAAGCAATTCCTTTATCAATGACAGAGGCCATAACAACGGGAACACATAATTCTAAAGCAGCTTCAAAGATTTTAAATAAAAAGCCTAAAGTTGCTGAAAACTTAAACTCCTTTACATATTTTAATAGTTTCATATTCTTCACCTCTGCGTTATTATATGATAAGATTTATCTATATGTAAAATATATATATTATATATTAATTATATTTAATAAATATATTATTCCCATTTGAAGGAGTTTTATGATGGATATTAGACAAATGAAATATTTTAAAACTATTGTAGAAGAAGGAACGATTTCTAAAGCTGCTAAAAAGCTTCATATGGCTCAACCACCTTTATCAATGCAACTTAAACAATTAGAAGAAGAATTAAGTGTTATACTTTTAAAAAGAGGTAATAAACAAATTGAATTAACAGAGGCTGGTAATCGTTTTTATAAAAGATGTTTACAAATCTTAGACTTAACTGAAATTACTAAAAATGAATTAAAACAGTCTTATCAAGATGTTTTAAGAATTGGTATTACTTCTTCTAATAGTGGTTTAATTCAACAAGAAAGTATTCAAGAATTTATTAAAAAAAATAAACATGTTCAATATGCTATCCATGAAGGGTCTACTTATGAAATTCTTGATTTATTATTATCACATAATATTGATTTAGGAATTGTTAGAACACCTTTTGATACTTCCCAAGTAAATACTTTTTATTTAGAAAAAGAACCGATGATTGCTATTGGAAAAAAAGAATATTTTATAAATACTAAAAGAAAAATAAAAGATTTTAAAGATACTCCTTTAATTATTCATCAAAGATATCTGCCTTTAATCAATGATTATTGTTTAAATAAACTAATTCAAATTCAATTAAAAGTAACTTGTGATGATAGTAGAACGTCTCTTATTTGGGCCAATAGTGGTATTGGAGTAGCAATTTGTCCAATGAGTAGTTTAGCTTTACCTTATGACCATTCTCTTGTTTATACGATTTTAGAAGATAAAAATTTATATACAGGAATCGCTTTTATTACTAGAAAAAACGAAGAAGTTTCAGCTTTATTAAATGAATTTATAGAACGTTTTAAATAGAGGAAAAACAAATGATACAATACTAAAAATACCAATTACCTATTAAATTATTAGATATTTATTTTGAAGATCATCATACAAAAACAGCTAAACATTATCATACTAGTATTGAAATTTTGATTCCCGTTTTAGGAAAACTAAAATTATTTATTACTGATAAAGAATTGATTATTCCTCAAGGAAGCTTATATATTATTAATAGTCAAGAAATTCATGGGATGCATCATACGGAAGATACTGATATCTATAAAGGATATGCACTTCAAATAAATTATGATTTTATTAAAAAATATTATCCAGCTATTGATAATTATCAATTTATTCAACCTAATCATAAAATCAAAGAAAAGATATTGTTAGACATTTTTAAAATTATTGCAGCTTATGATCATAGCAATCAATTTCAAAGAATAGAAATTGAAAGTTATATTTTACATCTTTTATATACGTTGCTTTCAAATACTTTAGATAAAAAAACAAATTTAAATTTACAAACTTTACATGATAAAAGAATTATAAGAATGACACAATATATTGACTTACATTATAACGAAGATCTTTCAATTGATAATATAGCGCAACACTTTAATATATCTACAGGATATTTATCACGTTATTTTAAAAGTCATTTAAACGTGACAGTTAAAGAATATCTTATTGCTGTTCGTTTAAAAAAGGCAAGACAGGATGTTTTATTTTCAAATTATACAATTTTAGAAATTGCTTATTTACATGGCTTTCCAAATTTAAAATCATTTATTAATGCTTTTAAAAAAGTTTATCATGAGACACCAGTAAAATATCGTGAAAAAGTTAGAAAATAACATTAAAGAAGTACGTTTTTAACATTTATGTAAGCTCTTTTAATGATAAGGTTTTACTTGTCAAAAAAAGGGAGGAAAAAAAATGTTAAAAAAGATATTTAGTTTATTTGTATGTGCGATGATGTGTCTCGTATCAACAAATCTTGTTTTTGCTGATGGAACAGTTGATATTCATGGAACATACAGTATTCACGTTGGTGGTTATGATTGGGGAAGTGCAACTGATAATAAAAAAGCAGAAAATAATCCATCACAAGCAATAAAAACTGGAGATACTGCTCATGGTGAAATTTATGCAATGATCATGATGTTTGCTGCAGCTAGATATGTTTTCTTTAAACAAAGAAAAGAAGCTTAATTTATAGACTCATTAAATTGCTTATGCAATTTAGTGAGTTTTTTTATTTAAAAAAAAGAGGATATTTCTATCCTCTAGGTAATATTAGTTATTGATTAATTTATCTTCATCAGACCAAGAATATAATTTTCTGATTTCTTTTCCGACTT
>NZ_JAJDKB010000048.1:0-17701 GCF_020589955.1 Faecalibacillus sp. TM498 | reverse complement strand
CCATGGCTGAAAATCGCATCATCAAATATGAAGATGACAAAAAGATGATCAGATGGTGGTACAACCGTCATGAAGATGAAAAATATATCGAAGTATATGAAAGTGTTGAAAACTTTATAAACAATCTCATCCTCCACTGTCCTGATGAAAACTTTAAAATGGTCAGATACTATGGCTTCTATTCAAACAGGAATAAAAAGTTACTTGAAAAGGTATATGAACTTTATGGCAAAAAAAAGAAAAAGCGTATCAGAAATCTAAAAGAAAGAAAAAAAGATTTAAAAAACAAACTCGACCATCTAAAATACCGCACACATATGATAGAATCATTTCAAAAGGACCCTTTGTTATGTTCATGTGGCAGTCTTATGAAATGTGAATATACATATGATCCTTTTGAAGGAGGTACCCCTAATGACAGACTCTACAGGGAAAAATGCATCAATGAATGCAGACGACTGTCCTTGGACAGACGAAGAAATTGATAAAATGATTGCGAAGGATACACTTATCAAAATGAAATGTACTGCTTGTGGTCATATTGCCAATGTTCCTGACTGGATCATTGGTGAATTTGCGGAAGAAGATAGAATGTCCGGTAAACATGGTGAAGTTGAAATAGAATGTCCGGTATGCAATGGTCCTATGAGAAGAATCAGATAGCCATTGCTTAATTACAGGACAAAAAATTCATACCAGATTACGCAAATATATCATAGTATTTTGGTATGAGTTTTTATATACTATTTTTTCTGACGCATCCAAATTCTTAATAGATAAAAAAAGGGAATCATGTTGATTCCCTTTTCATTAATGCTATTATTCAGCAACTTTTTGTTCTTTGATTACTTTAGCAATTGAAGCAACTACATCTTCTTCGTCATCACCTTCAGCTACGATAGTAACTGTAGCTTTAGTAGGAACACCTAAAGACATAACTCCCATGATAGATTTTAAGTTTACTTCTTTATCATTATAAACTAATTTAATATTGCTAGTGAATTTGCTAGCTTGGTTTACTAAGATAGTAGCTGGTCTAGCATGTAATCCAACTGGATCAGATACTACGAAAGATAATTCTTTTGCCATTATATGACTCCTCCTTAAAAATTTCTATGATACAATTATAGCATCATATTTTTAGAATTTCTAGAGATTTTCTAAAAAAATAAAGCGTTTACATATTTAAATCAAATTTAGTCGATATATACTACATTTTTTTAATTTATAAATTAAAAAAACAGGAAATTTTTTTAATTTTCCTGTTTCATATCATTTTTTCTTGCTATTACCATAAATTTATGAGTAGTAATTTCATAAAATTGGTTCTTTTTGATTTTCTTTAATACATCGGCATAGAAGTTCATAAATTGCTCATATTTTTCCACTCTTTCAGGAGAAATACTCTTCATAAAAGCAAGAACTGCTGATAAAGAATGAAAACGAATATGTCCTACATCTTCATAACTATCAACAATATCAAATCCTATCTCTGTAAGAGTTGACTGACAAGCTTCTTTATTCCATTGTCCTTTTAATTTAAACGGAATAAACATATTAATAATTTCTTTATAATTGTCACTTCCTAATTGATCAACAACTAAATAACCACCTGGTTTTAAAATGCGATACATTTCAAATTTATCATAATTAGATAACTCATTAACAACAACATCTAATTTTTCATCTTTAAAAGGCATTTTCCCTTGTGAAGTAAAAGTTGTTACTTTGACACCTTTTTCTTCTAAGGTTTCTCTTGCTTTTGTTGGATTTAATTCTACAGAATACGTAATTGGTGGTAATTTTTCAAATTGTGAAGTAAAATTTCCACCATCTACTGATATAACAGCTAAATGATTTTCTTCATTTAAATAATCTTCAATTATTCTATGTGGTTCATAACTAGGAATTGTTTGTTGCATGAGCTCTTCGCCTTGATTTAAAACAGCCTGTTCTATTTCATTTTTTAATTCTTCACTTTCAACAATATCCTTTTTAAAACGAAAATTAATATAATAATAATAAACAATTTGTGAAAGAGCATCACTAATAACTCCTACCGCAATAAAACCTAACAATTGTAAAAACCACATTGTAGAAAATGCTTTTTCCACAGAAACAATCATATAACAAAGAAATGCTACAAAAATAATTGAAAACTGATTACGATAAACAAACTTTGAATGGTATCTTAAAAAATAACGTACATTTGACATCTTTCTTGCTTGTCTACCTTCAATTTCAGCAAACACTAATCTTAAAAAGATAAGTGTAATTGCATAGAAAACTAATAATACAATATAATATTCCATAGATTACCCCTTATAAATTAAATTTCCTTCCAAATCATAATATGCTTTATGATTTTTCTTTCTTAAATACTTACCATTATATAATTGATATTCTCCTTCAAGAGAAAATACAGATTCACCTTTTTCCATATCATATAAATATGTTGTTCCACTTTTATTTAATAAAGCATAAACTTTACCATCAAATTCAAAAACTTGACTTTCACCCATGAAATAATCATGAATATCTATTTTTCCTTTAGTATTAATAATTTCATACTTACTATTTGTTTCATAGGCTGCATAATATCCTTCTCCAATAGATTCAATCTTTACATAATTTTTAGATTGTTTTTCTCCTTTAGAATTCATTAAATAATACTTTTCACCATCTTTAGAAACAACCGCCACTCCATATTGATCAAAATCTTGAGCATCTTTATAAATTGTTTTAATTGCTTCTTTACCATTAAAACCATAATATTGATATCCTTTATTTTGAACATATACTGGGAAAATATGACCGTGTACCGAAGCAACATTAGGATTTAACTGAATACCTTTAACATCTTTTTCTTTACCATCTTTAGTAAATTTATGTGGACCATAAATATAACTTGCATTTTTAGATAAATAATTATTTACATCTTTATAATAACTTGTTGCTACAACATCCTTTTTACCATCTAAAGATAACAATCTTATACCATCTTCATTTTCTAAAATAAGTGATGAATCTTTGAATTTTACAGAATCTACTTCTACATTTTTTTCAAATTTAACTTTTCCTTTTAAATTAATATAAGCTAAGTTTATTTGTTGTTGATCATATAAAACAAAACCTTTTTTATAATCATTAGCAACAACCTTATATTGTCCTTTTAATTTAATAGTTAAGCCTTCTTCATCATTTTGACTATTTGAAGAAGTATCAAAAAGTACAGTTTTATCTTTATATGCTACTGTAATAAATGAATCATGATAAATTCCAGCATAATTGATTGCTTTTTTAGAAGTAGTTACAACTTCACCTTCACTATTTAAAACAGAATATTTTTTATTCTTATAGATAACAGGTAAATCATACATATAAATTTTTACCTTTTTACTATCTTTATATAATTCCTTCCCTTGTTGATCATAAATTGTATACTTGCCTTTAGCATCTTTAGCAACAATCATATTTTCAACAACGGATAATGTTGTTCCTTTTTTATATTTAATTAATTTTTTACCAGTTGTTGAAATATATTCATATTTTTTATCATGAACAACCACGTATCCTTCATTTTCTACCTTTTTATAAGAAGAATAAATAAACTTTGTTTTTAAATCTCCTTCTGATGTACATAAAGCATATTTATTATTTTTTTCAACAAATAATGTTTGTGTTATTGATTTACTTGAACAACCTGTTATTGTAAGCATCATGATAAGCATGCATGCTAGAAACTTTTTTTTCATGACGATGACCTCCTTGGTATGTTTATTATAACATAATAATGAGTTTATGAAATATTTATTAATTGTTCATGAACTATAAAAAAGGATTCAAAACGAATCCTATTTTTCTAATATATATTTAATCATTTCTTGAATTTCTTTTTCATTTTTTGCTCTTAATAAATAAACTTGATTCCCCATTGCCGCTGCTAATGCATCAGGTACAATTTCATGAGAAATAAGTTGATCTTTAAATTTCATACGTATTTGTTGACTATGATGTTTATATTTTAAAACGTCTCTTCTTCCAGCATATCCAATACAATATTGTTGTTTAGGTTCAATAAAACAACGATCATAAATCAACATGTCCGCAAAAATATCATAGACATTTGCGTTATATGAATAATTCATCATATCTGGAATATAGGCTCCAGGTGCTCTCATATTGACTTCTAAACCAACAAGATCTCCTTTTTTTCCTAAACCCTCTTTATCTTTACCTAATCTAAAGAATTCAAAATGGAAGAATTTTTGTTTAGCGTCAAAAGCCTTAACAACACGACTTCCTACTTCTTTAATATCACTACCTTCAACAATTTGTCCATAAAAAGCAGTATCTCCACCTTCATTGACCGTATCCATAATAGATTCCATCATCACATGACTTGTACAAATCAAAATATTTCCTTGACTATCAGTAATACCATCAAAAGTTTCTACAAGACCATCAATATATTCTTCTGCAATAAAGCTAATATTTCGATCCCAATTCTTTAAAAATTCCTTAACTTGTTTATTATTTTTTAATTTATATGTAGAAGAAGCACCCACACCATTATCTGGTTTTACAACAATTGGAAAACCAACTTCTTTACAAAAATCTAAAAGTTCTTGATCATCTTTAAATACTTTATATCTTGCTGTTGGAACATTTGCTTTCTTATAAACATCTTTCATTTTTGATTTAAATTTCATCACTTCTAATTCTTTTGGTCTTAACCCATGATGAATATTAAAATCTTCTCTTAACTGAGCTTCTAATTCAAGCCAAAATTCATTTTGTGATTCAATATAATCAATGCGTCCATATTTCCCAATAAAAAATCCCATTGCACGATAAACTTCATCATAATTTTGAAGATTATTGACACGATAATATTCTACTAAGCTTTCCTTTGTTTCATTTACTAAATCATCATAAGGTGCATCTCCAATCCCTAAAACTGTAACACCTCTTTCTCTAAGTGATTTACAAAAATTCCAATAATATGTTGGAAAATTTGGTGAGATAAAGACTAAATTCATATTTCGATTTTCCCCCTTTTATAAAATATGTCCTAAAAAATAGGGTAATTGTTTACGCCACCAAGGCCAATCATGGTTGACATCGCTTCCCCAAAAGTCACACCATGCATTGACACCTAAACGATCAAATGTTTCCTTCATTAATCCTGTTGATTTAACCATTTCATCTTCCCATGCACCTTGTCCACAACAAAGAATAATATGTCTTTGATTGTATAAATCAACATAAGGATGATTTCTTGACATCCCATTTAAGTACTTTAAAGGACTATTATTATAAATATTTTCATCAACATATTGTCCAAAGAAAAGATCAGTATCATAATATCCACTTAAAGCAATACATCCCATAAATAAATCAGGTCTTCGAAGCATCATATTTGCTGCATGTGTTGCTCCTAAAGAACATCCTGTCGTATAAATCATCTTTCCTGTACCATTAATTTCTTTTATTCTAGGCACTATTTCATCACAAATATAGTAATAAAATTGTTCTAATAAATAACTACGACGTGCTTTGTCTCCCATTTCATCAGAATAACTTTCTTCATCAATGCTTCCGACACAAAACAATTGTACATAACCATTTTCTATTTTATCTTTGATCACATCGACCATTCCAAAATTTTCATAATCTTGAGGATGACCATCTTGTGCTGGAAAGACAAGAAGTGGCACACCACTATGTCCATAAACGATAAAATCCATATTTCTATCTAAACATTGACTGTATTCACTATAGTATCTTTTTTCCATAAAAATACCTCCTACTACTTTTATTGTAGCACAAAGTATTTCCTATTTAAAAACCAAATATTTTTAATCTTAGTTTTTGATTCATCATCAATGATAAAGTTAATTTAACTGTTTCTCTTCCTAATTTTGCTTCTTGACAATCCTTCATAACTATTTCTAATAATTTCATTAAAATATAATATTCTTTTGAATAATGAATCTTTAATTCACTAACAAATGATTCAAAAGGATAAAGTTGGTAGTCTTTTTCCATTAATAAAATTATTCTTTCTACTTCTAAAAGAGATTGATTAAATGATTGTTTTTCTTTTAAATCATCATATACTTCTTTCAAATTATTGAAATATTTCATTAACCCCGCTGGTATTTTTTCTATTTTATCTTTATAAACTAAAACATCTGTAATATTTAAATCTAAATAATCTTCACTTTCAGTAAAAGGTATATAGGCTATTTGTTCTTTTAAATAATTACGATCAACTTCTTTAGAGATAGTAGCCCATTCTTCATCAAAATCCTTTTGATAAAAATCACACAATAATAATAAAGGTAATACAATTGATTTTAATTCGATGATTTCTTTTAATAATTGGAAAACAATTTCCTTATGTTCTACTTCTACTTTTTCTAACTGTTGACTAAAAATCAATACTAAAAAGTGTTTTAATAAAGCATATTGATCGTCTTGACATTCCTTTTGATATTGTTTAATTAATTCTTCTATTATTTTTAAAGAATGTTCCAGCTCTTGATTTTTATCTTCTAATAATCGAAATGTTTCCTCTTTGCCAAATAAATAAAAATAGACCTCTATCGCTGATAAAAAATCATAATGTTCTTCTAAATAGCACTTATCCCAATTACCTTTATGTAAATACCAAAGGTCTGTTTTATATGCGGAATAATGTTGATCCAAGACCGTATTTAACCAACCTACAGTTTTCATTTGATCAACAATTATCCCATTTTCTACTTTTTTTAAAACAGCTAAAGCATATGTAATTTTATGATAAATACAACTCTTTTCTATTTCACAATTTTCAAAATAACTATAATCAAAATCTTGATAATCTTTAACATCCTTTAAAACAATTATTTCTTGATTTTCAAAAAGAACATTTTCTTTTTTCATGATTCCTGCATAATGCAATATATGTTTATATTTTTCACTATATTCTCTATATATTTGATCCATATTCATTCCCCTTTATTCTATATTCTTATTCTATTCCTAAATAACCTTTTCGTCATTGGACAAATAGTACAAAAAAAGAGAAATATTATATTTCTCCACGACAATCAATTACCATATCATTCCATTTAGCATTTCCATGAGTAGATGCTGAAACTTTTACAAATTTAAAACCGCAACTTTCATAAAAAGGAATAAGATGATCTTTACATGTCAAAATAAATCCGTCTACATCATTTTTTCTTTTCTCTACATATTCCTTTACCATTTCTCTAGCATAACCATGTCCTCTATATTCAGGTAAAATACAGACTGAAAAAATCATTTGATATTTTCCATTTTCTTGATGTAAAAAAGCATTTTCGTACATACTATCTGGTAGATTACATTCATTATTTCTTAGACCACCAATATAACCGATTGCTTGATGAGCAATATAAAAAATTTCAAATCCTTCATGATAAACTGCTAATCTTTCTTTTAATGATTGGTAACTTGCTGCCTCTTGTATAGGAAAACAGGTTGTTTCTATATGATAAAGTAATTCTAAATCTTGTATCGCTACTTGTTTTAACATGATTTTCTCCTAAATCATGGCATAAAGACCAACAAAAGGCATGACTAAAATAAGTGCAGGAACAAGATTCATCGCTCTTACATCTAATATTTTAGAAACAGTTAACCCTGTAATCATTGTAATGACACCACCACAAGCCTTAAAATCAGCAATCATTGTTGAATTTACAAATGGTAAGATTGCTTTTGCTAGAAAGAAACATGCAAGTAAAATAAGTAATTGTGGAACACATATTAAACTTTGTGCATAACCTAAAGCAGCTCCAAATAAAACAGCTGTAAAAAAATCTAAAACCGATTTAGAAATTAAAACAGATGCATCACCTGACATTCCTTCTGTAAGAGCTCCAAATAATCCCATTCCAGACATTGAAAACATCAAAACAACTAATAAATAAAGATGCATATATTCTTCTTGATTACCTTCTATATGAAAAGGTAGCTTATCTAATAAAAATGCAAAGATATCATGAACATGATCATATAAATGACATAGTTCACCAATAACAAAACCTAAAATAATAGCCATAATAACCATAGGCAATGTTTTTACATTTAAAATAGAAGTAATCCCAATCGTAACTGAACAAATCCCAAATACTTTTGGAAGTTCTTCAATAAGATGTTTTGGTAATATTTTTTTAATAAATCCTCCGATAAATGTACCAATAAAGACAGCACATACATTTGTTAGAACGCCAACTGGCATAAAATCACCACCTTCTGTCCTATTATAACAAAACATAAATGAGTTGCACATAGAAAATTATGTACACCAACATATAAAAAAATTGTTAGATCTATATAAAATTTAACAACATGTAAAACAATTCTTTAATTTTATAAGTATTTAATATACCCCATATAATCAAATAAAAGGAAATACAAATGATCGTAAAACCTACTAATCCACCAATTTGAAAATAATACCAAAAACCAAAAACAATGCATGCTATTAATAATATTATAAATCCACATTTCTTTTTGTACTTCTTTATATAATCATTTACTATTGGTAAATGATAGATATTTATTAATAAAGCAAAAATGACTAACCCATTAAACATACAATTTATAAAATTATCCGTTCTAATAATAGAAGTAGACAATATCAAACAACATAGAACAATCATTGTAATCTTAAATAAACTATTATTTAATATTCCATCAATCTTCACTTTTACATGATTTTTCATATAACACTTTCCTTTTTATTTTGGTAGTGTCAAAAATCTATATTAAATAGCGTAAATATACTACCTTCCAATTTATCTATATAAACAGTAAAATGATTACTGAGTATATCTTAGTAATCATCTTTTTTTGTTTTATCATAAAAAAATAAATAATCATCTAAAACATTATTAAAACAAATTAATTTATTATTCATTTTTTTATCTACAAAATCTTTTACTGAATGAATCATAAATGCCTCCTTATTATATAAATGAAAAAAGAATTATAAAATTTGATTCGGAATTGTTACGTTTTTCATTTGGGAAAATGAATTTTATTTTTAATCAAAAGTTATAATTCTTTAAACTACTTAGAATTAAGTTACCAATTTATAAAAGTACGTATTTATGTGTGCATAAAATATAATGATTAAGCATGTATAGAAATGATTTACAGTAAAATTATCTTTTTTATGAGGTTTTAATATTTTTTGGGAAGTTATTATTAAAATGAAAATACCTAATATCATATTCTCATAGATACACCCTATTGTTTCTTTTATAAATTATTCATTCTACTTAAATTCTTTTTTTACAACTACTCAATATTAAATAAGAATTATTATTTAAACACTTAATGTTTATTGGAGAATGCTACCTGTCTATAAATTTAAGAGTTAGGATCATTAAATGGATTATAATATCTATAATTGTGCAATGTACCAAAATTAATTTTTATCTAAATATCTTTAACAATAATCTTATTTTTAACTTTTAGAATATTAACTTATAAGCCTACCCTCTATCTAAGATTAACAAGCGATTTATAATATTAAGTTTTATAGAGTGGTAGCTTTTTAGATTGCTATTAAAATCTAAAAGCTTTCATTATTTTGTGTTGTATCACCTTCTATAAATATTTTAATGAATAAGGTTTATATGTAATAAAAATTTAAAGAAGTATTAAAAAACGAGCTTGTACCTATTCATTAATAATTAACTACTTTAGATAGCAAACTGAACCGATTGAGTTTAGTTTACCTAAGCTACAATAAATGCTTTACTATTTTGGACACATCTATTTATAACTTGATGGTATGATAGCATACAATTTTATGCGTTTTTTCCCATATTTTTTATTTATCTATTTAATTTTTTGAGAATATTAAAATAAACAGTCCCTATCAAATTTTTAATATAGAAATTATTGCAAGAAGAATATATTAAATCCTTTTGACTTTATCAATATTTTGGTAAAGTAGACTTATTCAACGTATTGAATGGACTTTTCTAGCGTAACATTCAACTCAGCAAGTCTATGTTTTCAATTTATGAGTACAGGATAACTTAGTAAACTTTTGTATAAGTGCTTTAGCTGATATCTAATAACCAAAACTTTTAGATGGCCAGGTTCATCGTAATGATTGATCCGCCCCATCGGAATTTAATGAAAAATAGCAGTTGATCAAGTCTATCGGAATACTTGGTCAACCTAATCGGAATAAGTGATCAATTAGAGTGGAATAATCATTTATCAATTATTTTCTTTTCACTTTCAATAAGAAAAAAGTTTTTATTTCCACAATTAATAATAAGTCTCTATTTTTCAATAACTATTGTAAAATTATATCTTACTTAAGATAATATTTTAATTTTAAAGATAAAAAATTCTTCATCCTGCAATGCTTTATATTCTATATTGTAATTATTCAGAATATTACTTACAATATATAAACCTAATCCATTACTATTTTCCTTATTTAAATCAAATTTAACATCAAATATTTCATCCATATTCGAAATTTTATTGTTACCGTATGAATTTTCTATATATAACCAATCATTAACCATCCCAATATTAATTACCCCATTTACATCAGTATATTTTACCGCATTACTAATCAAATTAGATAAAATAATCTTTAAAGCTGTTTTTCCTATATAAACATTCTCATCTAATATATAATTATTGACAGTTATTTTCTTTTGATGTGCTAATATTTCATACTTTTTTAATACATCTTCTAATGTATCATTTATTTTCAAATATTCTTCATCATTATTCAAATTTTCTATAGAATGAACTGATAATATTTGAGAAATATTTTTTGTTAAACTATCAACGATTTCAATGCATTCATTAATATAAATATCTTTTTCTTTATATTTTCCAATATTGTATTTCATGTTTTCCAGTATTATTTTAAGACTAGCAAGAGGAGTTTTAAGTTCATGGGATGCACCTTTAAAAAAGTCATATTTTAACTTTTCTAATTTTAAAATTTCTTTATTTTTAAATTCTAAATCGTCAATTGTTCTTAATAAAGTAGAATACAAATCATTAATTTGTTGTTTTAATTCTCCAATTTCATCATTAGAGCTAACTTCTAAACGTATTTTTTTATCAAGTTTCATCATTTTATCAGTAACAATTTGTATTTCTTGTACATTGTTTTTTATTAATTTTGCATAAATTAAAGAAATAATAGAAGAAAATAAAATTGATATTAACAAAGAATATGGTAAAAATTTAAGACTTAAATCTTTTGCATCTTTTTGCATATCAGCTGTAGAGACAAATTGTAGATATGTTTTTTTACCATCATTAAGCTTTATTTCTCTTTCTTCAATTATCAAAGAATTACTATTACTTTCTAAATTAGTATCTATATTATCTTTGATTTTTATTTCATTATTATTATTATTTCTTTCTTTTATAAATGCCTTTATTTCGCTACTTTTAGAATAAAGTTCCAAGGTTTGTTCTATATATTTTATTTCTTTTCCATTCATAATACTGGAAATTTCATTTGCTTTATTATAGACCTCTTCTTTTCTGGTCTCCAAATATGTTTTAGGAAAAATAAAGAAAACTAATAAATGAACTAATATAATTATTATTCCAAGAACAGAAAATATTTGTATGAACATTTTGGGAAATATCTTTAATTTTTTCATTTTCTCATTTTATCTCCAATTTATATCCCACATTTCTTATAGTGGTTATGCAGTCTAATTGTAATTTTTTTCTAAGTTCTTTTATGTATACGTCTATTACTCGATCGTAAGGAATTTCTTCGCTATCTTTCCATACATAATCAATAATTTGCATTCTAGTTAATACTTGTCCATTATTATCCAATAGACACTTTAATACATCTAGTTCTTTTGCATTTACATCTATTTCTTCATCATTTATTTTAGCTGTATAGCTATTAAAGTTAACCGATAAATCCTTATATTCAAACTTCTCTAAATGTCCATAATTCTTTTTAATCAAAGAATCTATTCTAACCTTTAAGACTGGCAATGAAAATGGCTTTTCTATATATCCATCTGCTAAATTAGTAAATGCATCAATTTTATATTCTTCATCACTAAATGCAGTCAAAATTAGAATTGGTAAATTGCTTTTCTTTCTAATTTCTTTCAACACTTCTAAACCATTTATAAAAGGTATCTGAATATCTAAGATAACCAAATTTATAGCGTTATTAAATTTTGACAAAGCTTCTATTCCATCTTTAGCTTGAATAACAGTATATCCAAATTCCAAAAGATATTCACTTATTCCCTCTCTGATCATATTATCATCTTCAACAATTAATATTTTCATAAATACCTCCACTTAAGCCTATACACTTATATTATACAGAATATTATTTGATATTTAAAAGTCAAAAAAATTTCGGTGCTAGAAAGCACCAAAACTTTTAATTATCGTCAATTAATAATTCTTTTGGGTTTCTTCTTAATATATTGAATGAAGAAACAATCAATGAAACAAGTAGTATTAAACTCATAAATATAACTACATAAATTATAAACTTAGGTACTACATTTATATCTAAACTTGATAATGTCTTATTAAATCCTTCAGCTTCTGCCCCACCACCTAATTGGCTAGATGCAGATTGTCTAGCTATTTGTTTAGCTATATCACCAGTAACCTTATTCAATATATTATTTCCAAGTTTGCTAGCTGTGTATTGAGCTAAGAAATAAGAACCAACGAATGCGGGGATTGATATAAATATCATCTCAATTAGGAATTGACCAAAAATTTCTAATTTTGATATACCTAATGATAGTAATACTGCTATTTCTTTCTTTCTAGCATTCATCCATAAGAATAGTAATAATGAAACTACAACTCCTGCAAATATTAATGAACCTACAAATAATTTATTTGAAATTGAGTAGATGCCTGATATAGATTGTTGTAATGCAGGGTAATTTGATGAACTTTTAATCAAATTATATTCTCTCCAATTTATATCTAATTTCCCAAGATCTTTTATGACACTATCAAGATTCTTATCACCTTTTACAAAGAATGTTGCATCTTGGTATACAGCTGTATCTTCTGTATTACCATAAACTTTAGCGGCCGTATCAATATCAGTGATTAATGTATTTTCGTATAGTTCCTGTGCTGCACTTACTCCACCACTATTATGCCCATCGAATAGACCTTTAATTTCTACTTCTACTGTTTCATCTGCACCTTTTTCATTATCAGCGTCAAATAAATTAGATTTTAATTTTATCTTATCTCCAACTTTAAGATTATTTTTTTTAGCTAAATCTTTATGCATTAAGATTTTATTTTTATCTTCATTTTCTAAATGCTTTCCTTCTACTAATTTATATGCTTCTGATACAAATTTTGTTTCTTTTGATGAGTCATTAACCCCAGTTAACATAACTGTTCTTTTGAAATTCTTCGCTCTTTCAGGCGATTGATTCGCAAGAGTCTCTTGAGTTTCAATAATATCATAATCAACTAAATCTGCAACACTGTTTATTCTTTTTACATAGGATTCTACACTATCTGTTTGAGATATCTTTTTAATATCTTCACCTTTTACATTTCCCCCACCTCTAGGTGTTCCTGGATTAACTTGTCTATTTATCTCCATAGAAAAACTATTTGTTATATTAGCCAATGTTTCTTTTGAAGCTCTGTCCGTAGCATCTTTAATAGATAAACTAATAAAACTTAAAATTGACATAGATAAAATAACTAACATAATAATTAATGATTTTAAGCTTTTTCTAGTTACATAAGCAAATGCATTTTTTACCATTATTCAACCTCCAAATTCATTTTATTTACTTTTTTCAAATTTTTACCACTTAGTTCTAAAATAATATCCGCAGAATCTGCTACTTCCTTACTATGTGTTACAACTATTACACATTTATTTTTGTCTTTAGCCAACGTCTTTAATATATCAATTATTTCTCCAGCAGTAACACTGTCTAAATTACCAGTAGGTTCATCAGCTAGTATTATTGGCGCATTTGATACCAATGCTCTAGCAATAGCTACTCTTTGTTGCTGTCCACCAGATAATTTCATAACATTTCTTTTTATTTGTTTTTTATCTAAACCTAGCTCAAACAAGATACTTTCATCTGCTGATTTGTTTACTAATCTAATATTTTCAATCGGTGTTAAATAATCTATCAAATTGTAGTTTTGAAATACTAAAGATATATTATTTTTTCTATGATTGTTATATCCTTTCTTTTGTATATCTTCATTCTTAAACAATATTTTTCCTGTTTTAGGTTTATCAAGTCCAGCAAGTAAGGAAAGAAGTGTAGTTTTTCCTGTTCCTGACTTTCCTACGATCGCATAAAACTTCCCAAGTTCAAATTTTTGATTTACTCCTAACAAAACTTTTTCTTTAGAATTTACATAACTATATGCCACATTCTTTATTTCTAATATATCCATTATTTTCTCCTAACTTATTTTTGATAATATTTCTTTAGGCTTCTTGATTAATATTAATGAAGAAGCAAATACAACTGATAAAACAATAATACTTATTAATATTAAATAACTTTGTCCAAGTGCTACTATATTTAACATAAAACCACTATTATTTATTAAACTTCCACCGGAAATTATTGAATCCTCTGAGTTAATGAATCCATCTACAATTACTTTTAGTAACACATTTCCTAAAAGTAAGGAAGATATTATACTTGGTATCGATATGAATATTAACTCGAATATAAATTGCATTATAATTTGCATCTTAGATGTTCCAATAGATAAAAATATACCTATTTCATAAATTCTTTCTCTTAACCATAGAACCAAGATTAATGAAAGAACAATCATTCCTCCTAACATAATAGAATAAGTCATTACTTTTATTATATGTTTTATTCCACTTACTGACTCTAAAGATTCCTCAAATACATTAGAATCTTTTTCAATGGAATACTTTGATTCATCAATTTTAAGCTCTTTCAATTTATTTAAGACTAAGTTTGTAGATTCTAAACTACCAGAATACATTAAAATTTTATTTGCAATTTTATTATTTTCTAAGTTATTTAATATCTCTTGGCTTGTTGAATAATCCACAAAAACCATATTTTCACTAAAATCAGAAGTTAGACCTGTATATGTTTCCTGTTTTTTACCAGAAAATATTCCTATAATTTCAAATTTATGACTCTTTATTTTTCCACTTTTTTCAGTATCTAGTAATTCAAGATCAACTTCATCACCTAATTTTAGATTGTTTTGTTTAGCGAATTCTTCATGAACAATAATTGAGTTTTTATCATTTTTCTCTATATTTTTACCTTCTTTAATTGTAAATACTTCACTATTAAATAAAATGTTTCTTTTAGTATTATTTGTAGCTTCGAGTGAAACAACATTCTTAAATTTATCAGATAAATCTTCTCTATTTATTTTTTGCTCTCCACTAACTACTTTAGCACCTTTTAGTTTTGCTAATCCATCATATTGAATTATTATTTCTTCAATTTCTTTTAATTTTTCAATATCCTTAAATTGATTAACATTAAAATATTTACCATCTTTTTTTGTTATTGATATTGAAGAATTAGAACTTTCGTATAAAGTCTTTTCTATTTCATTGCTTGATTTCATTATTGTTAAACAAGAATACAAACAAGAAAGAACTATTGTTAAAATAACAAAAATAATAAATGTTCTATTTTTTTTTCTTGTAATGTATGCTATTGCGTTTTTTATCACTTTTCTAATAAGCTCCTCTCTATTTTTTTATTCCACAACTAATTGTGTCCACAGGACAAGCATTTTTGCATCGTCCACATCTGATGCATTCTAGATGATTACAATTTTCAACTGGATCTATATTCATTTGGCAAATTTTTTCACATTACCGCAACTGATGCACTTTTCTTCGTCTAGTCTATGCCTGAATACTGAAATTGGGCTAATAACTGAATAAATAGCTCCCAAAGTCCAAGCATGCCAATTGGACTAATAAGCTTACAAAAATATGGAGACCCTTGTCCTAAAATATCAACTAAAAATAGAGGAAGTATTATTACAAATACAATCGATATTATATATTTCAATTTTCTCAAATTCTTATCAAGCTTAAATGTGTCAATTTTTTTAATTCTATCCAATTCCAACACACTCCAAGCAAATTCTTATTACTTTCTCCAATTCAACTCTAGTCGCTCCATGACCATATCCATAGTAAGTCATAGTCATATTAATAAAGACAATTACTAAAGAGAAATTACGGCTTTTTTAAAACTAATTAACCATATACCATTCATCACTTTACATTTACTTATTTTTTATTTTTGTTAATTCTTTTTCAATTACTCCCTTGTTTTCACCATTATCATCAACATTATCTATAGCAACACTAACAATATTAAAACATTTAATTTTTATTTCGTTCTAAACCTCAACTAAATTTGGAATCTCTTTTACACAAACTTTACGCTAAATTGTAAATACGTTTACCATACTTCTCAAAATATTTACTTGTAAAATCCTAACCATTTATGTCTTTTAGTAATAGTTTACGTAAATTCCTAACTGATTATTTTTTAAATGCTTCTGTATTTTCTAAATCAGTTTTTTCTGATAGAACAAAACCGTTTTTAGGACGTTCTTTTTTTTCTATAATTTGAATCTCAGTTTTTTTAAATTCATTCAGAAGTTTAATTTCAGATCCGCTGTTTGTACTAAAATAGCAATCGTATTTTCCATCACTTGAAACTCCTATTTTAGTATGAGTATCACATTTTGTCATTTTAGATATTTTTTCTTCTGATGTATTTTTTTCAAAGATACCAATAGTTCCAATTCTTTTAAGCCCATTTTCCCATTTTTCATAACCACCTTCCTTTTTATTAACAACTGCTTTTTTTTGCTCTTTAGTCATTTTATTAAAAGTTAAAAAAGCATATTTTAATTCCTTATTTATAGGACTTTGATCATCTAACATCGCTATCTTTTTATCATTCATATACTTTTTAAATTTATTTGAAAGTTTAAATTTAAGACCTAAATATTCATAAACATATTCTTTTTTTGTTTTTAAAGTATAATCTGATGGCTTAAATGTTGCATTTTTATCCTTTTTGTTAGTTGACGTACCCTTCTCTTTAGAACTTATTGATTGTCCTTCTTTAATTTTATTGCTTTCATTACTTTTTTTACACCCAACTGTACTTAAGCTCAAACATAACGTAAGTAATAGGAATGCACCTCTGGCTACTTTTTTCCCATAATTTTATCCTCCTTTATTCCCCCTTTATTTTTTAAACAAAAACCTTTTATAACTACTTTCAATAATATTATACATACCATTTATGAAACGTTGATGAAATACAATTTTTTATTTTTCCAAACCACAGTATAATAATATAAATATTGATGTTAGTATAAAAACTGTACAAGTTAAATGGAAGAATTAAACATCATTTGGTACAATGTCATAAGTAAAAAAAGAAATGGAGAAAGACTATGACAAAACCAGTATTTGATGATGAATTTAAACAAGGAGTTGTAGATTATGCTAACTAACATCCTGAAGAATCCAAAGTTTCTATTGCTAAAAGATTTGGTATTGCAGACAGTACAATTCATAAATGGATAAAAGATGCAAACAACAATGGCAATAAAATTGAATCTC
>NZ_JAJDKB010000047.1:0-18333 GCF_020589955.1 Faecalibacillus sp. TM498 | reverse complement strand
TTGAACAATTGATGAAAGAATTAAAACCAATTGCTGATGCTGTTGGTAAAGAAATTTAAGGTGACTGAAATGGAAATGATCGTTAATTTAAAGGAACATAGTTATCCTATTTATATAGAAAAAAATATTTTAAAACATGCAAATGAAAAAATAAAAGAAGTCTTTAAAGGAAAGAAAATTATGATCATTTCCGATGATCAAGTTTATCCTTTATATGGCGATGATTTGACTTTAAATCTTGAAAAAGATTTTAAAGTCAATCATGTCGTTGTTCCTCATGGAGAAAAATCAAAACGTTTTGATATGTTACCAACGCTTTATAAAGCATGTTTAGATTTTAAACTTACAAGAACGGATTTAATCATTGCTTTAGGTGGTGGTGTGATTGGGGATATGGCAGGATTTGTCGCAAGTAGTTATTTGAGAGGAGTAAAACTTGTCCAAATTCCTACTTCTTTACTTGCACAAGTGGATAGTTCTGTTGGTGGAAAGGTAGCGGTTGATTTACCTGAAGGGAAAAACCTGGTAGGAGCTTTCTATCATCCATCCATGGTTTTGATTGATCCATGTACATTAAAGACATTAGATCCACATTTTATCAGTGATGGCATGGGAGAAGTCATTAAATATGGATGTATTAAAGATAAAAAATTATTTGATCAATTAAATTCTTATCAAAATTTTGAAGAACTCTATGAATTTATTGATGAAATCATATATAATTGTGTCAACATCAAAAGAGAAGTTGTTGAAAAAGATCAATTTGATTTTGGTGATCGTTTATTACTTAACTTTGGTCATACCTATGCGCATGCCATAGAACAATATTATCACTATGAAAAATATTCTCATGGGGAAGCCGTAGGTATTGGAATGTATCAAATTACAAAACTTGCTGAAAGTCTAGATTTGACAAAAACAGGATCTTCCATGCAAATTAAAGAAATCTTACAAAAATACAATCTACCATATGAATGTCAAGTTGAAACAAAAAATCTTATTCAAGCTATTTCTTTAGATAAAAAGAATATTAATAATTCATTATCTGTTGTTTTATTAAAAGAAATAGGAGATAGTTATGTTTATCAAACAAATCAAGAATTTTTATTAAAAAAAGAAAGGGTATAAAATGAGTCAAATTAAGTTAATTCCTACAAAACTAAAAGGAAAAGTATCTGTTCCACCTTCAAAATCATTAGCACATCGTGCAATCATTGCAGCCAGTCTTGCTAAAGGTATTTCAAGAATTGATCATATTGAATATTCTCAAGATATCAAAGCAACAATTGGTGCGATGGAAGCACTTGGAACAATTATTGAACAACATGAAGATTATCTTATTATTAATGGTAATTACACATTTACTAAAAATAATACGATGCCAGGAGTCCAAATTGATTGTGAAGAATCAGGATCAACGCTTCGCTTCATGGTTCCTATTTCTCTTGCTAAAGAAAATAAAGTACGTTTTATAGGAAGAGGACAATTAGGGAAAAGACCATTAGATACCTATTATGAAATCTTTGAAAGACAAAATATTGGTTATTTATATCGTGAAAATGTTTTAGATTTAAATGTTGTGGGTGAATTAAAACCTGATTTATATCGTATTCCAGGTAATATTTCATCACAATTTATTACCGGTTTATTATTTGCTTTACCTTTATTATCATTTGATTCAATCATTGAAATTACGACACCACTTGAAAGTAAAGGATATATTGATTTAACATTACAAGTATTAAAACTTTATGGTATTGAAATTGTGAATCATGAATATAAACAATTTATTGTAAGAGGTAGACAAGAATATAAGGCAAAAGATTATCGTGTGGAATCTGATTTTTCTCAAGCTGCTTTCTATTTAGTAGCGGGTGCTTTAGGAAATGATGTTACATTATTAGATTTAAACTTAGATTCTTTACAAGGTGATAAAGCAACAATTGATTTTTTAAAACAAATGAATTGTGAAATCGTGGAAAATGATGAAGGAATTAAAGTGGTGAGTCATGGTTTAAAAGCAACAACTGTGGATGCGAGTCAATGCCCTGATGTTATTCCAGTTGTTTCTCTTGCATTAGCACTTGCAAGTGGACATAGTGAAGTCATCAATGCCGGACGTTTACGTATTAAAGAATGTGATCGTCTTCAAGCAACAGTTGAAGAATTGAATAAACTAAAAGCACATGCAGTTGAACATGAATCTTCTATGGAATTAGATGGTGTAGAAACTTTAACAGGTGGAAATGTATCAAGTCATGATGATCATCGTATGGCGATGATGCTAGCGATTGCTTCAACAGTGTGTAAGGAACCAGTCATTATTGATAATAAAGAATGTGTTAAAAAATCTTATCCAAGTTTTTGGGAAGATTTCGAGATGTTAGGAGGAAAAATCGATGGGGGCAACTTATAAAAATAATATAGAACTTACAATTTTTGGTGAATCCCATGGAAAAGCTATTGGTATTACCATTGGCAATCTTCCTAGCGGTATTCAAATTGATTTAGATGAAGTTTCGCGTGATATGAAAAGAAGAGCACCAGGACAAAATAAAATGTCGACAGCTAGAAAAGAAGCAGATCAAGTAGAAATTTTATCAGGGTTACAAGATGGCATTACCACAGGAGCACCTCTTACAGGAGTCATCTATAATAGTGATCAACATTCTAAAGATTATTCTTTACTTAAAACAAATATGCGACCAGGACATAGTGATTATCCAGCTTATATTAAATATAAAGGATTTAATGATGTCCGTGGGGGTGGTCATTTTTCTGGAAGAATTACAGCCCCAATCGTTTTTGCGGGAAATATTGCTAAACAGATTTTAAAACAAAAAGGAATTATTGTAGGAGCACATATTTTATCAATTGGAAAAATCAAAGATGAAAAGTTCCCTGTAAATGTAGATGATGAAATGCTTTTAAAATTAAGTGAAAAACAATATCCAACAATTAAAGAGGATGTTTTTGAAAAAATGGAAGAAACGATTTTAAAAGCGAAAGAAAATTTAGATAGTGTTGGTGGAAAAATTGAATGTGTTGCTTTACATGTTCCTGCTGGAGTAGGTGAACCTTTCTTTGATTCTTTAGAAAGTCATTTATCTTCATTGATGTTTTCAATTCCAGCCGTTAAAAGTGTTTCTTTTGGCGATGGAGAAAGTATTGATGAGATGTTAGGGAGTGAAGCCAATGATTGTTATTATTATGATGAAGAAGGAAATGTAAGAACTTCTACAAATCATAATGGTGGCATTACTGGTGGTATTACAAATGGTATGCCTGTAAGTTGTACGGTTACTTTTAAACCTACACCTTCGATTGCTAAAAAACAAAAGACGATTAATATTGAAACAAAAGAAAATGTAGAATTAGAAATAAAAGGAAGACATGATCCTTGTATTGTACAAAGAGCAGTTGTTGTTGTAGAAGCAATGATGGCTTTAGGAATACTTGATATGATGAGGGAATAAGTATGAAAGATTTAAAACAATGCCGAATTGAAATAGATGCAATTGATCAACAATTAATGGAACTTTTTGAAAAACGTATGGCTCTTTCAAAAAGTGTCGTTGAATATAAAATTGAAAATCATTTAGAAATTTTCCAACCTGAAAGAGAAAGAGAAGTTATTGAAAAGAACTTAAATCGTTTAAATAATGATCAATTAAAAGAATATGCAAGATGTTTTATTCAAGAAATGATGACAGTTTCTAAATCTTATCAATCAGATTTATTACCACTTGAATTAGATAAAAATATTAAAACAGACTTTAAAAAAGATCCTGTTGTAGGTTATCAAGGAATTGCAGGTGCTTTTTCACAAAGTGCTGTTGAAAATTTCTTTGGTGAGGGAACAAAGAATATTGGTTATAGAGACTTCGAAGATGTTTATGTGGCTTTAGAAAATGGTGAAATTGATTATGGTGTTTTACCAATTGAAAATAGTTTAACAGGTTCAATTAATGATAACTATGATTTAATTAGAAAATATGGTTTCTATATTGTAGGAGAAACTGCAGTTAATGTCAGTCAATGTTTAATGGCACTTCCAGGGACAAAGATTGAGGATATCAGACAAGTTTACTCACATCCACAAGGATTAGCACAATCAAGTGAATTTTTATATCAACATCGTTATATTGAACAAAGACCATTTCAAGATACAGCCATGGCTGCTAAATATGTAATGGATTCAAAAGATCCAACTAAAGCAGCCATTGCATCACCACTTGCGTGTAAACTTTATGGTTTAGAAATGTTAAAAGAAAATGTACAAAATAAGAAAAACAATAGAACACGTTTTATGGTGATTTCTAAAGAACTTATTTGTCCAAAAGAAAGTGACAAAGTTTCTGTTATCTTTACATTACCTCATCAAGTTGGAGCTTTAGATAACATGTTACAAACAATTAAACAAAGTCAAATTAATATGGATCGTATTGAATCAAGACCAATTGAAACACAATATTGGCAATATTATTTCTATATTGATTTTGAAGGAAATATGCATGAAGAAAGAATTCAACGTGCTATTAATAAAATGAAAGCAAATAGTACAACGTTAAAAGTATTGGGAAATTATAAAAGGGCGTAAAAATGAAAAATATTATATTAGTGGGAATCATGGGGTGTGGTAAAACAACCATCTCCAAATTATTATCAGAAAAATTAAAGATGCCAGTTATTGATATGGATAAATATATTGAAAAAAAATATCAATGTACAATACCTGATATGTTTGCCATCTCTGAGGAATATTTTAGGGACAGAGAAAGTGAAGCATGTTTAGATATGGCAAAGCTTGACGGCTATATTATTTCTACAGGTGGGGGAGTCATCAAAAGAAAAGAAAATAGAGACGTTTTAAAACAAGCGGGTACTGTTTTCTATATTGATCGACCTGTAGATAATATTGTAACAGATGTAGAAACAGCTCATCGACCATTATTAAAAGATGGACCAGAAAAACTTTATCAATTATTTGATGAAAGACATCAACTTTATTTAGATAGTTGCCACTATCATGTAAAAAATGATGGAACACTAACGGATATCGTTAATAAAATAGTAGAAGATATAGACTAAATCGTAAGGTTTAGTTTTTCTTTTTTTATTTAAAATAATGTAGCTTAAAAAGGTTTAAATATTTTAAAAATATCAAAAGATATCGAGATATTACTAAAAAGATACTTCATAAAGGAGTCTAGCATGTGTTGGGAGTTGAATATCAAAGTACAATTGATCAAAAGATGGTTGTTAGAACAAGAATATATGAAATGTTGGATTATTATAATCAATTGATCAGTGGACGTAAAAAATTGATGCCTAATATTATGATTGTCTTTTATGCAGGTTCTTCTTTTTGGAAGGCACCCCAAAGACTACAAGAGATGATGGATAAATCAAAAAGTATGGAAAAATATTATAATGATTGGAAATACTTTTTTGTAGATATTAAAGAAATAGATACAACAAAGATTAAAAATTCACAAGTAAGATATCTTGTAGAAGCAGTGCAAGGATTATATGAAGGATCTAAAAGAATTAATGATGAAAATCGATAAATTCAATTCTCAACAACTTAATATGCTTGTTGAACATATATTTGATATTAGTAATGAAGATGATATTTTACATCTTATCCATTAGCCAAGACGATGAGAGTCTTGGCTTTTTGTATTAAGATGTTTGTTTTTTTAATTGATCTTTAACATAAGTTTTAAATAAAGTATAGAAAATAGATGTTAAAGGAATAAATAAAAACATTCCCATGATACCCATTAAATTTCCACCTATGATTACAGCTACAAAGACCCAAATAGAAGGAAGACCTACAGAATTTCCTACAACATGAGGATAAATAAAGTTACCTTCAATTTGTTGTAGAACTAAAAATAAAACAATAAATTCAATAGCTTGGATTGGATTTACAATACCAATCATAATAATTCCTATAAAACATCCAATAAATGCTCCAAAAACAGGAATCAATGCAGTTATCGCAATAACTACTCCCATCAACATAGCGTAAGGCATTTTTAAAATACCCATTGTAACAATAAACATACTTCCAAGAATACAAGCTTCTAAACATTGACATGTAATAAAACTTGTAAAAGTATCACCTGATAACTGAATGATTTTACAAACTTTTTCAGTTTTATCTTTTCCAATAAAAGCAATTGTTGTCTTTTTGAGTTGTCTAGATAATGTTTCTTTAGAAAAAAGAAGATAAATTGAAAAGACAAGACCAATAAAGAAAGTATATAAACTACTTAATGTATTTGATAAAATAGAAAATCCAGAATGAAATAAACTTTGCCAATTATTTATAATTGTTTTATATAAAGCAGATAAGTCAAGATCTAAAGAAATAATAGAATCGATGATATTTTTAAAACTTCCATTCATTATATTTCTATTTTCTTTTAAGAAAATAAGTAATTGATCATAAGCATTAGGTGCCAATTTAACAATTTCTTTAAGAGAATGGATTAGTTCGGGTCCAATGATAAAACAAATAAGTAATAAAAAACTAACAAATAAAATAAGAGTTAAAATAAATGAAATCATTCTTTTATTTCTTACATTTTTTAATAAACTTTTTTCTAATTGATTTGTAATAATATTTAAAATAAAAGCAATACAAAAACCAACTATAAAAGGAATAATTAATTGCCAAAGATATTGAATAAAACTAAAAACAGACGATAAATTTAAAATAATAGCTAAGATAATACCTGCATAACTTATTAAATAAAAGTATTTTTTTAATTCATTGTCATTTGAAAACATAAAATCACCTCTTAAAAAGTATATATTTTTTATATGAACAGAAAATGAAAATTTGCATAAGTTTGAGATTGTCCTTATAATAAAAAAGTGGGTGACTATATAAATTTAAAAGGGAGGATTTTTATATGAAAAAAATCATTATAACAATAGGAAAAAATAGTCAGACAATTTTTTTATTGATTATTTTAGTAATTGGTCTTGTGATTTTATTAAATACGATTGCTTTTTTTTATAAAAAACATAAAAATCCTCGCTTTTCTCAAAAAGAGTTTTTAAATAATATTTTTTATAAAGATCAAAGTCAAGTATATGTCTTAGTTAGAAAGAAAGATTACAAAGTATTATTTTTATCTTCTCACTTTGAAGAAGTATTTCATATTTTACCAAAACGTATACAAGTTGATATAGAAGTTTTAAAAGAAATTGTAGAAGATGATACTTACCGACAATTTTTAAAAGAATATAAGCAATGGAATCAACAAGAACCTTTTAAATATTCTTTTAAAATGAAGGATGAAAATAAATGGTTTATTTTAACAATTACTGCAATAGAACATGGAAAATATCATCTATTTGCTTTTTATGACCATAGTGAAGATGTTTTAAAAGAATTAGATTATTTACAACAAATAGAAACAACTAAAAATGAAAGTGAATATAAAGCTTCATTTTTATCAAGAATGTCACATGAAATTAGAACGCCTATGAATGGAATTATTGGGATGCTGACATTAGCCAGACAATCAAAACAAGATGCTAAACAAGGAAGCTACTATTTACAACAAGCAGAAGATATTTCTAAGTATTTGCTTTCACTCATCAATGAAGTCTTGGATATGTCAAGAATGAAAGCAGGAAAATTAGAATTAGAGAGTAAACCATTTAATATTTATCATTTAAAAGCACAATTAAATAATATTTTTAAAGAAACAATTGAAAAGAAAAATGTTTTATTTAAAATCGATTATTTTGATTTTGATGTAAAATATTTTATGGGGGATGAATTACGTATTATGCAAATACTTGTTAATCTATTATCCAATGCTAGTAAGTTTACTGATAATGGTGAAATTACAGTAACATTTAGACAAATGTATAAAGAAGATAAGGTTGCAAATATTATGATGCGTGTTCATGATACAGGTAAAGGAATGTCAAGAGAGTTTTTAAGTCATATATTCAGACCGTTTGAACAAGAAGGAGTTGAAATTTCTAAAAAGTATGGTGGTAGTGGACTTGGAATGGCTATTACAGATCAGCTTGTTAAATTGATGGGTGGAGAAATAGTTGTTGATAGTCTTGAAGGTAAAGGAACCGATTTTACAGTCTTTTTAAATTTACCAGTTGCTCCAAGTCAAGAATATGAAGATGAAAAAGAAGTTGTTGTTGAACAATTTAGTTTTGAGAAAAAGCGTATATTGCTTGCTGAAGATAATGAAATTAATGCAGAGATTTGTATGAGTGTATTAAATTCTAAAGGAGCGTTTGTCGAACGTGTAGAAAATGGACAAGAAGCAGTTGATACATTTAAGAAGCATGCTAAAAATTATTATGATTTGATTTTAATGGATATACAAATGCCGCAAATGGATGGCTATGAAGCAACGCAAATTATAAGAACGATGGAATCGGGTAAAGCAATTCCTATCTTTGCTTTATCTGCTGATGCATATGTAGAAAATAAACGCTATTCTAAAGAGATGGGAATGGATGGACATTTTTCAAAGCCTATTGATTTTGATGTAATGGAAAAAGAATTAAGTGAATATTTTTCAAGGAGAGATGCATAATGAAAAAGACATTTAAATTATCAGTACCGTATTTAGGAAAAGCTGTGGTTGTGACGGTTGTTTCTTTTTCATGTGCGATTTCTGCTTATCAACTTTACCAAAATAGTTCAATCTTCTCACCACAATCACAAGCTTTAGATTTGAAAAATAATCAAGTTGTTTTTTCAAATCAAAATCAACAAACAAACACAAATCAAAATCAAGATGAAAGTCAATATCTTAATGAAAATCAACAAGCATTAGATAAAATTTCACAAACAAATTTTAATAATTCTCCTTATTTATTTAAAAATCAAGGAAGAGTGGATCCGACAAAAATTTATGGACAAACAGGTATGGGGACAAATGGTGGCAATACGATAGGTGTTAATCCAAATGGAACAACAAATAATGGAAATGCAACTGTTGTCATTCCCGGAACAGGAATGCCTATTGCTACAGGAGATGCAAGTTCAGGCATCGCTAATGATGAAGTAAATAAAAACACAAATCATGAAACAACACCGATTGTTGATCCAGATCCAGAACCAACGCTACCAGATTTATCGAATAATGAGATTTATAAAGATGCCATTTCTTTGCCAAATACAGGAATTGAACAAAAAGAAAATGCAAAATACAATATCCATTTTATGGCTGCAGAAGATTTATATCTTGACAATCTTACAATGCTCTATGATGGTTGTGTGATCACTCCATGGAAATTACTTTGTAATATGGTTGTGATGGTTTCAGAAAGGAAAGAGGGGGATAGCTATCCAACACTTTATAGAATAGAAAATTATAATGATAATTTTAAAATAGGTTCTTATCCTCAATATGCAACAGAAAACTTTAAAGTATCATTTTATTTTAGACTAAATGAATCAAGTCCATGGCAAGAATATATTTATGAATTTAAAGTTGATTATCAGGCACGTATTTCCTTACAAGACTATAATCAACAAGAAATAAAATATTTTTATTTAAAGAAAAATGAAACAGAAGATTTACGAAAATATTACAATTTAATAATTCCAACATATCAAGATTCTACACAAATGTTTATTGGCTGGAAAGAGGAAGATGGTAGTGTTATTGAAGATCAATCTGACTACACAATCACTCAAAAAGGAAGAATTACACTTGTTCCTCAAGAAATGGTAGATTTACCAGAGGAATATATTGTTCAATTACAAGATAAAACGATTTTTTCACCAATATTTGCGACAATTTATGAATATGCTTTTACCAATTATGTTGGAGATTTAAATGCTGATATTCATGTACCAGATGGTATAAAAAAAGTAGAATTAAATGATATTTTTGGAAAAGAATTTAATGGTGATTTTTATATTTCAGAGATCGTTGATGATATTTCTTTTGGTTATGGCTGGACAGGACCTGATTTATATGGAAAGTATATCGTTGATGAAAATAATCCTAATTTTAGTTCAAATGAAGATGGATTATTAATGGATAAATCTCAAACAGTGATTCTTCAAACACCAATAGCTGATGCTATTTATATTCCTGAAGGAGTTACATCAATTAGTAGTTCTATTTCGTGGTATGTTCATGATATTTATTTTGAAGGTAAGTGTTTGATAGATAGCCATTCTTTTTCTAATATTCCTACAGATTCAACAGTTCACGTACCTGATCAATATTATTTAGACTATTTTAAAAAGAGTTATGGAAGTTTTGTAACAAGTATAGTTAATGAAAATAATGAATCTTATGATTATACAGTAAGTAATAATTTGGTTTTTAGTGATGATGAAAAGATACTAGTAAGTACTTTAGATAGTGCAAGTGGGACAATTGTTATTCCTGAAACAGTAGAAAAAATAGCTGATCAAGCTTTTAGTGGAAATAGTGATATTACACAGATTATTTTAACAGGAGGAAATATTGAATTAGGTCATCAAATTTTTAAAGACAGTGGTGTTGAAGATGTGATGATTTTAACTCAAGATATGCCAAGTGTTTATAAAGATACTTTTAGTGATAGTGATAATCTTAAAGGAATTAGTATTGCTAGAAATTATTATCATTTGTATGAATCTAAATGGAGTGATTTATTAGAACCAACAGAGTTTGCTTTATTGAATGAAACTGATTCATCATTAAATGTAAAAGATGGTTTTGAATATTTAGAAATGTATTATCAAGATCGTACACATGCAACCATTTTATTAAATGCGCCAAGTGATTTAGTTTATTTTGATGAAGATAGTATTCCAGGAGTAATAATTACTGAAATTGGTAAAAATGCTTTTTCAAATTGTAAACGATTGAAATCTGTAAAATTATCTAAACAAGTGGTACAAATTGATAGCTATGCTTTTTATGGTTGTGATGATTTAGAAGGTATTTTCTCAGCTAATACAGATACGATTACAATTCAAGAAAATGCTTTGGAAATAACGGATGGGTCCTTTCCTAATCTTCGTTATATTGCCTTAAATGCTAAAAATGCAAATTTTGAAAATTATTATTTACCATCAACGAATCAAAAAATGTTTGTTCCTTATGATGGCGATGGATATTATGGTGGTAATACATATAGTAGTAGTTATTTTTTAGATGAATCTTATGGTGGAGCTATCTTATATGGTTATGCTAGAGGATCAGATCAAGATGGAAATACAATTACAGTGGATAATGAATTTTATTTAATTAGTGCAACAACAGATATTAGTGGAGCTGTTGCTACGAAAGAAGGTACCTTTGAGATTTGTATGAATGCTTTCGAGAGTGTTCCTATTACATCGATTCAATTAAATATGACAGATGATATGTATTGGATTGATGATTATGCTTTTTATGAAACAAAATTAGAAGGTGAACTTACTTTGCCAGATGGCTTAGGTCCAATAGGAATGGCTGCATTTAGTGGTACGAGTCTTACAAAAGTGACATTTCCAAAAGTTTATGGGAATAATGCAGAGTATCCAGCACGGCTTTGGACAAATAATTTTGGAAGTACTCTAAAGGAAGTTGTTTTCCAAAATGCTACACCTATCTTACTTTATTATTATGGTGATGGAAATGGCTTTGAATTTGGTCAAGATTTAGCAGATGATTTTCATGTTACACTTTCAGGTGATGCGACAGGTTTAGAACAAACATACATAGATAATTGGAAATATAGTTTTGCAGGATATGAAATATCAGATGCTCAAATTCATGAAAATGAAATTAAAGAAGCAGAAAAGAAGGTTGCAGCATTATTAAATTATGTGGTACCTGAAATAAACGAAAATCAAAATTTAGATAATCAAATAGAAGAGCCTGATACTCAAACAAAAGATGATTCACAAGAAATACAGACAGAGAATAATCAAGAACAAGATGATTCAAATAACAATCAACAAGAGGCTTTAGAAAACGAGGGAGAAGAAAATGATAATTGAGCAATCACAACATATTATTGATGAAATATCAAAAGTATTCATTGGTAAGGATGAAATAATTAAAAAAGTATTAATGACAATTTATGCTGGAGGACATATTTTATTAAATGATACTCCTGGTACGGGGAAAACAACATTGGCGTTAGCTTTTTCTAAAGCTTTAGGTTTGGATTATAAAAGAATTCAGTTTACAACAGATACCTTACCTTCTGATATTGTTGGTTTTACAATGTTAAATAATGAAACTCAAAAATTTGAATTTAGACCAGGGGCTGTTTTTAGTAATTTACTTTTAGCAGATGAAATTAACCGTACATCACCAAAAACACAAGCTGCTTTATTAGAAGCTATGGAAGAACATAATGTGACAGTTGATGGTGTTACTTATGATTTACCTCATCCATTTATTTCAATAGCGACACAAAACCCCATTGGTTCAGCAGGGACACAACCTTTACCAGAATCTCAATTAGACCGTTTTATGGTATGTTTATCGATTGGATATCCTGATTTAGATAAACAAATTGAGATTATTAAATCGCGTCGATATGATAATCCAATTGATAAAATTAAAGTAGTTGCTTCAAAAGAAAATGTTATAGAAGTACAAAACTATTTATCATCTGTACGTATCAGTGATGATGTTTTAAAATATATTGTCTTATTATGTGAAAAAACAAGAGAAATGCCCCTTATTGAATTAGGAGTTTCTCCTCGTGGGGTTTTAGCACTTGTACAAATGGCTAAAGCACATGCCGTATTAGAAGATCGTATCTATGTTATTCCAGAAGATGTACAAGATGTTTTTTTAGATGTTTGTGCACATCGTTTGATTTTACGTCCACAAGCAAGGGTAGAAGGATTAGATGCCAGAGATATTTTAAAAGAAATTTTAGTGGAAGTGAAACCACCATTGGCTGATTAGATTATGAAAAATAAATATTTTGTTTATGCAGTTATCAATATTCTCATTTTTATTGCATATATTTATTCGACTTATTTCTACTTTTTAGTTATTTGGGCAATAAGTATTTTATTTCCTCTTATGCTTTTCATTTTGTTGAAATTAGAAGCACGTTATATTCAACTTGATCTTCATGGACAAAAACAAGGAGAAGTAGGAAAACGTTTATCTTTTGTATCTGAAATAACAAGTCAATATAGATTACTTGTTTCTGGAAGAATAGAGTATGATTTTGTTTATGAAAACAATACGTTACAAAGTCAAATTAGAAAAAGAATATTTATTCCTTTAGGAATGAAATATTCGAAGAAAGAACATCAATATACAGCAACATATTGTGGAGAAGTAACATTTTCTTATGAAAATATTTATTTATATGATGTATTTGGTTTTTGTAGAGTTTCTTTACATCAAAACCAAAAACATCATATGATAGTGTATCCTAGTAAAATCGAGATGAATCTATTGTATAATGAACTTTCTAAACCTTATGAAAATGGACTACTCCAGTATCAATATAGAAAAGGGTTGGATATGTCTGAAATTTATGATTTAAAGACATATTATCCTGGTGATGATATACGACATGTTCATTGGAAATTGAGTGCTAAAATGCAACAGATGCTTTTAAAAGAAGGAACACATCATAGTAGCTTCGAAATTGTATTACTTGTAGATATTGGTTTAAATGATCAAAATGAAGAAGTTGATAAAAAGGTTTTATCAAAAGCATTATCTTTTGCAATGAGTATGTCAGAAGAATTATTACTTAAAAATATAGGTCATTATGTAGCACTTTATGATCATGGAAGTTTTTATTGGTTAGAAATGAATAATGTTCAAGATTACTATACGACATTAGAACAATGGTTTTATAAAGGTGTTTCTTTACAAAACGGAGATGCATTACATCTTTTTATGAGTGAACAGTTAGATTTGATTTTTACAAAAATGATTTATGTTACAGCAGGAAATTTCAATGAAGAAATTTCAAAATTAAATGATTTTTTAAGTGTTAGTGCAATCACTGTAAAAGATCATCTTGAAAAAGTACAAACAACAAAACATCATCAAAATCAATTATATGAATTACCTGTTGATTTAATTGATGAAAATACATATCGTTTTGAAATATAAGGAGGTCAAAAATGGAAAAAAATAAAATTATTTCTTTAAGTACGACCCTCCTTTATTCATTTGTATTAGTGATTAGTTTTTTGTGCTTTTATCATAGTATCGTAGAAAGTTCATGGTTGTTAGAAATTATTGTCAGTTTATTTGTTTTAATAGGAGTAAATCTTTTATCTTATAAAACAAAAACAAAAGAGATTATTTTTCCTATAGTGATGACTTTTATTATTGGGATTATTTATTCATTTCAAAGTTTTTATTATGGCTTTTGGGGAATTATAAATTATTGTATTCAATGGTATAATGTTCAATTTGATGATGCTAGAAATCTGATGATGACTAAAGCTATTACAACAAGTCATATACAAGCTTTTAGTTTGGTTGTTATTCTATTTATTACTTATTTTATTTATCGTTCGATAAAAAAAGAAAAAATGATGGGTATTATTCTTATCTTTTCCATTGTTTTTGCCTTTACTTTATGGATTGATCGTTTTTCTTTTATTGGGGGATCACTTTGTATAATCACTCTTTTGATGATTTGGATGTATTACCAAAATAAAGTGATCAATTCAAAAACAGTTCAATGGCTTGTGATTATTTCAATTATTTTTGTGGCTGTAGCGTTACCTGGTTATCAAGATAATTTATCTTTACAACAAATAAAAAAAGAAGTCTTACAACAAGTAGAAGATCTTCGATATGGTAAAGATAATCTTCCACAAGGTAATTTAAAGCAAGCATCTATAATTCATGAAAATGAAGAAGAACGTCTACAATTAGCTGTTTCACAAAGAAAGAATTTGTATTTAAAGGGGTTTGTAGGGAGTACTTTACAAAATAATCAATGGCAAGATTTAAAAAGAGCAAGTTATAATGGAAAACATGAAGGAATGTTGAAATGGTTAGAAAACAAGAATTTTTCTTCATCTTATCAATATAGTCTTTATGAAAAATTATCTCAATTAGATGATACATCTCAAAAAGTAGAAATTAATAATACAGGAGCTAATAAAAAATATCTCTATACACCTTATTCTGTTTCTAAAAAAGATGTTTCATCATCATTGATTCAAAAAGATCTTAATTTAAAGTCAAATGCTCTCTTTGGAACAAAGAATTATAGTTATACAGAAACATCTTCTGTCTCACCAAGTGAATTGATGACAGGAAGTAACTGGCTTAACCAACCAAATAAATCTCAAAAGAAATATTTAGATACAGAAGCTGTTTATCGACAATTTGTTTATGAAAATTATCAGACAGTTGATCAGGGATTAGAAAAAACGATTGCTCATTTATTTGATCAAGATGAATTTGAAAATACAGGTATTTATTCAATTTCACAACATATTAGAGATACACTTACTAAATATATGAAATATGATGAAAAAACAAATACTCAAAGTGAAAATGTTCTTGAAGGTTTTTTAAATCAAAAGATTTCAGGAAATGATGTTTTATTTGCTTCAGCAGCAGTAGAAGCTTTTCACCATTATAATATTCCAGCAAGATATGTTGAAGGATATTTATTAAAAAGTGACGCTATTGATGAAGAAGGGAATGCTACTCTTACATCAAAAGATGGTCATGCTTGGGTAGAAGTTTATTTTGATGGTATGGGATGGTTACCAATAGATGTAACACCGGGATATTATTATGATGTTTATACACTGATGAATATGGTTGCTACTCCACAAGGAGATAATAGTCAAGTAAATATTGAAAAGGGACATAAGGATTCTCAAGGTGTTAATGATGGTCAAAATGGTGGAATGATTTATAACATTGTTAGTGGTATTGAAAGTATGGAATCACTTGTAATGGGTGTTTTTACAATTGGATGTGTTATTTTATTTATTGTTTGGATCTACTTGGAAATTAGAAGATTATTCTTAAATATTGGAATTAAACATGCTTATCATCGAGCTTCGGTTACTCGAAAAGTGAAGTATTTATATGGATTGATGGAAATGTATTTAAAATCTTATGGAATTGATTATCGTTTAGGTTTAGATTCTTTAAAAGTGGATGATACTTTAGAAAAGATGGGTATCATTTATGAAGGAGAATTTTTAAGAGTTTGTGAGTTATTTGAAAAGAGTTTTTATGGTGAAATAGAGTTAGAAGAATTTGAACTTAATATTATTACTCACTTTATTAGTTTATTATATCAAAATCAAAAGGGATTAAAGTGGTATAATAAATTAAGTAGAAGATATACGATTTTATCTGGGGAAAATATTTATTTAAAATTAATAAGGTGTAATGAGGGTGATTAGGATGGATAAAAATGGGAAAATACTGATTGTTGATGATTCAAAATTTAATCGTGAAATATTATCAGAAATATTAAATCAATATACAGTTATAGAAGCAAAAAACGGTTATGAAGCTTTAGAGTATATGAAAGCTGATAAGAATATTGCGCTTGTTTTATTAGATCTTGTTATGCCTGAAATGGATGGTTTTGAGGTTTTAAAATATATGAATCAAAATCATTTAATTGATGAAATAGCAGTGATGATTATTTCTATCGATAAAGATGATCAAAGTATTGAAAAAGCCTATGAATTAGGGGTATCAGGTTATATTACAAGACCGTTTTCATCTGCTGTTGTCTTAAAAAAAGTTAATAATATTATTTCTCATTATAAAAGACAAAAAAAACTTACAACCATCATTAATAAACAAACCTATGAAAAATATAAAAATAACGATATGATGATTATGATCTTAAGTCATATCGTTGAATCACGTAATGGAGAAAGTGGTTTACATGTATTACACATAAAAAAACTTACAAAATTGTTATTAAATATTTTAGTTAAGAAAACAAATCAATATTCCTTAACTTTAGATGATATGATTTCAATTGAAGTGGCTTCTTCTTTACATGATATAGGAAAGATTGCTATTCCAGAAGAAATCTTAAATAAACCATCATCCCTTACTAAAGAAGAGATGGAAGTTATGAAATCACATGTTATCATCGGTGCAAAGATGTTAAATAGTTTACCATTTTATAATGATGAACCAATTGTAAAATATGGTTATCAAATATGTCGATGGCATCATGAAAGATATGATGGAAATGGTTATCCAGATGGTTTAAAAGGAGAAGAAATTCCTATTGCGGCACAAGTTGTTTCAATTGTTGATGCATATGATGCTTTAACAAGTAAACGTGTTTATAAAGAGGCTTATAGTCATGAAGAAGCTTTAAAAATGATTCAAAAAGGCAAATGTGGTGTTTTTAATCCTTTACTTATAGAATGTTTAATGGATATTGAATCATACATTCAAAATGATTTAAAAATTAATGAATTTTATGAAGATAATGAATATTTTGAAGAACGTACACAAGAACATTTAAAAGATGAAGGTCTTAATTTATCTAATTTACTTTATCAAGATTTATATTTTGAAAAATCAAAATATAAATTTTACAGTGAATTATCTAATAATATTCAATTTGAATATTCAGTTGTACCACCATTACTTACATTATCTAAAAAAGATGCATTATTATTAAATATAGAACCTAAAATTATAGATCCATTAAGTAATGAAAAAGTTACAAAACTATTTATTAATAATGATTTTAATGTATTCATACAACAAGCTATTGATTTAGAAAAAGAAAAAGATAAGTTTTCGATGAATACAAAACTTAAAATCAATAATACAATTAAAGATGTTAAAATAACTGTACAAGTTATTTATGATGGTGAAGAAGCTTTAGGGGTATTAGGAGATATAGAAATATTATAGGAGAGTTGTTTATGGAGTTAGAAGAATTTTACAAACAAGTTGGTGGGAACTTTGAAGATGTTAAAAGAAGATTACTTAATGAAGAATTTATTAGAAAATTTGTATTGAAATTTAAAGATGATGAAACATTTGATAATCTTATTGATGCTTTTAATAAAGCTGATTATAAAGAAGCCTTCCGTTTTATTCATACCTTGAAAGGAACAAGTGTTAATTTGGGATTTGATGATTTATATCAAGCAAGTTGTAATTTAACAGAATGTTTAAGAGAAAAAGAAAACTTAAATGATGAAGAACTTGAAGAAGCAGGTAAACTTCTACAAATAGTTAAAAATAGCTATCAAAAAATAATAGAATTGATTGTTCAATTATAAAAATATGTGAAAAAAGGTCGAATTTAAAGGGAATTTGTTGTAAATTCGGGTAACCAAATAATTTAGGGGGAAAGCCAAATTATTTAGGGGACAACTTTAGG